>NZ_JBEGDB010000062.1:0-33308 GCF_043638955.1 Bradyrhizobium sp. 31Argb
CTCCTGCCACCCGAAAACTTGCCGATCCTCGAATGGCTCGGTATCAAAACGTCAAAATCACTGTGATGAACCACTAGGTCCGTAGTCGAGGCGTGTCACAATACCGTCTTGCGCAGCGTCGTAAGTTGGGAGGAGTTTCTGATTGACCGGCGTCTGGTTCAATTCGTAACGGATCGATCCGCAGCCATCCGTGAGTCTCGTGTTTGCCAAGGTGAACCAGCATTTCATGAACATCGTCAGATGGTGGAAGTGTGTGATCACGCGCGATCTTGCCGCTGTTGTCGCGCATTTGATGATGGTTTCGGCTCTGTGGCACGCATCGCCGGCGGGGGCGACTTCCTTCGACATCCCCGCGCAACCTCTGGCGTCTGCCATAGACGCGTTCTGCGCGGCGACCGGGACCGAGGTGTATTACGACGGCGCAGCGGCGATCGGACAGCGATCTTCTGCGGTGACCGGCGCCCTTGCGCGTGACGATGCTCTCAGAAACTTGCTCGCAGGGACGCAACTCGTCCCACTGCGCGCGCGCGAAAACAGCTACTTGCTAATTCATCCCGGCGACGATACGGCGCATGCGTTCGCTACGGCACGGATCGCCCAGGATGGTCAATATCAGCGCTATTTCGCCGTGGTGCAAGACGACATCCTGCGCATTCTGTGCCGGTATCCTGACACGCGCCCCGTGAGTTATCGGCTGGTGATCAAGTTGTGGATCGGTTCGTCGGGATTGGTGCAGCGCGCAGAACTCGAAGGATCGGCCGGCGAACAGGCAAGTCACCGGATGCTGTTGGCGACGCTTGGCAAGTCACGCATGACCGAACCGCCACCGGCGCAGATGCCGCAGCCGATCACCATGGTTGCACTGCCGGGGGGAGCGGCCGACGCGAGGCTCTGCGCATCACCCGTCGACCAGAAGGCCGGGCGCTAGCATGTCGGTGCGCGAGACAGCGGGCGCGTACGATGCTCACGGGACAAGGGTCCAGGGTCGCGATTCCGCATGACCCACAGCAGCCGCGCCGAATTGCGCCGTTTTTTGACACTCTGCTATGATGATTTGCGAGCCAAGTTGGCCCGTCGATTGAATTCGGTGGAGCTTGCCGGTGACGCCTTGCAGGACACGTATATGGAGCTTTGCCGGGGCGCGGATCTGCCGCCGGTGCAGCGGCCGCGCTCTTACTTGCTGCGCATGGCCAAAAATATCGCGCTGAGGAAACTGCACTCGGAAAAATACACAGTTTCGCTCGATGACGCGAAGATCGCCTTCGACATTGCCGATGAAACGCCCGGTCCCCAACGAAGTCTGGAAGCGAAGATCGAGCTCGAAGCCTTTCAACATGCGATCAGGGAATTAACCCCGCGACGGCGCGTTATCCTGCATGCAGCGCGCGTCGAAGGAAAACCCCTGCACGCAATTGCAGCACAGTTGGAGATATCACAAAGACTGGTTGAGATCGAGTTGAAGCATGCGTTAGCCCATTGCGCGCTTCGTCTGGATCGGCAACTCGTGCAAAGATTCGGCCCTCAGCCCGTTCAGCAATCGCGTGGACAGAGGGCCGACAAGCGTGTTGATGACAGGGATGACCGATAGCCCGCCCGAAAAGTTGGACCGGATCGAGCGCGAAGCGCACGATTGGCTGGTCCGTTTCACCTCGGGGGAAGCAGGACCTGCGGACCTGCGGGAAGGCAAGATGTGGATCGAGCGCGATCCGGCGCATCGTACCGCGTTTATGAAGGCCACCCGGATGTGGGAGGCCTTGGGGCCGGAGGCATTTGAGGGGGATCGCCCAGCCGCGCGGACGTTCGCCTCTATCTCGATGTCACGTCGTGCCGTGCTCGGCGGCGGGGCCGCCGCCATCGCCGCGAGCGCGGCGTATCTCGTCGTGCAGCCGCCGCTCGGCCTCTGGCCATCCTGGTCGGAAATGGCGGCCGACTATCGGACGCACACCGGCGAGCGGCGGCGTATTGTGGTGGCCGACACGACTTTCGTCGAGATGAATACCCAGACCAGCATTGCGCTGCGCCAGGTCGCGAAGGAGGCCGCGGGGATCGAGTTGATCTCGGGCGAGGCGCTGGTCGCGACGCCATCCGGTGCGGGGCCGGCCTTTGTCGTGACGTCCAGTCAAGGCCAAACCAGCGGAATTGAAGCGAAATTCAACATACGGAATGATGGGCACGCGGTTTGCGTGACCTGCGTCGAGGGGAACGTTCACGTCTCGTACGGCGCGGCGATAGCGTCGTTGCGCGCCCGCGAGCAGATCACCTATGATCGATCAGGCTTGGGGAAGCCCGCGTTCGTCGATGCAGCGATCGTGACCGCCTGGCAAGACGATCTGTTGATCTTCCACTCCAAGCCGCTACGTGAAGTCATCGCGGAAATCAATCGTTATCGTTCCGGAAAAATCATCGTCGTGAATTCTGCGCTCGGCGCGCGGTTGTTCAGCGCCAATTTCCGGGTTCGCAACGTCGATGCGGTCCTCGAGCAAGTCGAGAAACTGTTTGGCGCGACCGTCACATCCTTGCCGGGCGGCATCGTCCTGCTGAGCTAAACGCCGTCGATCGCTCGGGAATTCCTGACCTCAAATTATTTCTTACTTTTTTTTCGGTGCCGCGCTTCGGCATGTCTCTACGCAGAGGGAAAGCGTCGCTTCGAGTGACGTCATCCACGTGAAATCAGCTTCACGTCAAAGTCTTTGCCGAGAGATCAAGCCATGTCCGTCCAGCCTGCCGCCTGCCGATTCCGCCGCGCTACCCTCAAGAACAACTTGCTCGTTGGGGTCAGTGCCGCTGCTCTGCTGCTCGGCAGCATTGCGGGGGCGGAGGCGCGCAGCCTGGGGAGCGCAAGCACGGGTTCGGGTTCGGGTTCGGGTTCGGCTACGGCAGCCGCTGCCGCGGCCGCGCAGTTGGCCACCCAGCAGTCGTCGCTCGCGGCCAAGCAGGCGGTGGAGTCGATGGCGCGCGCGGCGGCTTCATTGCAGGCACTGCGCGACAGTCAGGCCGCCGCGCGTGCGGCGGCGCTGGCGGCACAAAGCGCGGTCCCGAACGGACTGACGCCCGGAGGACTGGTGACGGCGCCGGGGGCCGGAGCCGTCCCGGGCGTCTGGACCGGCGCCGATCTGCCGACGCAGGCGCAGGGCGGAGGCCGCACCACGGTGACCGTTAGGCAGACCGAGCAAAAAGCAATCCTGAACTGGTCCAGCTTCAATGTCGGCCGCGAGACCAATCTCCACTTCGATCAGGGCGCCGGCGGCGCGAACGCGTCGAGCTGGACCGCACTTAACCGCGTCACCGATCCAAGCCTCGCCCCGAGCCGCATCCTTGGCACCATCAAGGCCGAGGGCCAAGTCTACGTCATCAACAAAAACGGCATCATCTTCGGCGGATCGAGCCAGATCAACGTCAACACTTTCGTCGCCTCGTCGTTGAGTCTGTCGGATGAACAGTTCCGCGCCGGTATCAACAAACAGCTCATGGTTTTCGACGATTCGTTAGGAAGCGGAGCCAGCATCGCAAAGCCGCAGTTCGGCTATCTCGGACAACAAAGCCCGAACCAATCTGTCGGGCTCGACGATCCCAGCCAAGTCGCGGGCGCGATCATCGGCGACGCCCCGGGCGATGTGCGGATCGAGGCCGGTGCGCAGATGACAATGGCGAGCGGCGGCAAGGCCCTTATCTTTGCGCCGCATGTCCTGAACTCCGGCCGTATCTCGGCGCCCGACGGCCAAGTCATCATGGCGGCGGGCGAACAGATCTACCTTACGACCGATCAGTTTGGCGTTCGTGGTCTCGACGTCGCCGTCTCGGCGCCGATGCGCTGGATGTTCGACTACTACCATATGGCGACAGTGACCGATCAGGGAAACTGGAGCAGCGACAACGACTATACGCTGGGCCTGAAGAACGTCGTGTTCCCGGAGATGGCAGCGCGTGGCGCTTCGGTCGGTTACAACGTCGTCAATAATGGCATGGTGCAGGCCGACCACGGCAACATCACCCTGATGTCCCGCGAGATCGTACAGAACGGCGCGCTCGAGGCCTCGACCGCGTTGAACAACCGCGAAGGCTCCATCCGGCTGCGCGCATGGGGCGAGGGCATGATGTCCTACGGCAGCTCGATGCCTGTTGGATCGCCGCTGCGCTACTGGTCGACTGGTACGTTGGTTCTGGGATCAGGCAGCGTCACCACGGCAATGCCGGACCTCACTGACACCAGCGACATCGAGCTGCCGTCGCTGGCGACGCGTTACAGTCCCGGTCGCATCGAGATGCGCGGGAAATTCATCGATATCGAGGCCCGGGCCAGCGTCATCGTGCCGGCCGGCACCATCAGCATCGTTGCCAGCACATCGCCCCTGTCGGGCGATGTTCCCATCACAGGGGAGCCGGTGAAGCGCGACGGCAGCCGCGTGTATATCGGCGAAGATGCCTATCTCAGCGTCGCGGGTCTGCAGGACGTCTTGCTCACCATGGAGAGCAACGTCGTCACCGGTGAATTTCGTATCAACGAACTGCGCGATTCGCCTTTGTATCGTGACTCGTGGCTACGCGGACTGACAGTCAGCGTCGACAAGCGCGTCAGCGGCTTGTTCGGGGACGGGCCCATGGCCGATGTCAACTGGATCGCAGGTTCGCCCGGCAAATGGGTTGGCACGCCGCTCGGCGATTTCTCCGGCTGGATCGGGGTTGGCAAGACGACGCTGGGTGAGCTGTCCACCAAGGCGGGTTCGATCTTCGTCAAGTCGAGTGGCTCGATCGTAACCCGCGAAGGTTCATTGCTCGACGTCTCGGGCGGCTCGGTGCGCTATGCGGACGGCTGGATCACCACGACCAAGATTCGGGGGGCGGACGGTCGAGTCTACGATATCGGTGCGGCGACGCCCGATCGTCTCTATGTCGGTCTCGCGAGTGGCTTCACTCGCAGGCATGAGCGTGCCGGCATCACCGAGACCTGGCGCAACCCGTTGGATCGCAGCAACGGCACGCGGTTCGAGCGGGGCTACACCGAAGGCCGCGATGCCGGTTCGATCCAGTTCTTCGCTGCCGAAGCCATGGTGCTCGAGGGGGGCTACTGGGGCGGGGTCATCACGGGGGAACGGCAGGCGGCGTCCGGCCAGCTCGCCACCGCCGGCACGTTCACGATTGGCGGCAACGCCGACGAGCATCGCCAGTGGCTGCTGGGCAATCTCATCATCGCTGCCGAGCCGGAGATGCTGCCTGCCAACTTTACCGCGAGCAGCCCGTTGGATGCGAAATGGTACCACGGCACCCACGATATAGATACATCGGTTCGCGATAAGACCACCTATCTCGATTCCGATGTGCTGGCCGAAGCCGGCATGTCGAAGCTTGCCTTCTATGTCGCCACCAGTTTCACGCTGGACAAGGACGAGAAACTCGAGCTCGCGCCGGGCACGACGTTCAACGTGATTGCCAATGTTGGCACTGTAAATCCGGCCAGCTTTGCTGTTGACGGCAGCATTCGCATTGCTGGCGGCAATGTCTGGTTTGCCGGCGCGGAGACGGCGACCTTCGGTCGCGGCGCCGCGATCGATGTCAGTGGCGAATGGATCAATGGCCCAGGCGGGGCGCAGCTTCCCGTGATCAAGGGCGGCACGATCCAGCTCACCGGCGATTTCGCGCCGGGCATCACCCTGGACGTGTCCGGCGGCGGCTGGTACGACACGCGCGGCGCGAAGCCGAAGTTGAAACTCGGCGATGCCGGCGCCATCACGCTGTCGGTCACGGATGCCAATCAGTTGTCGGAACTCGATCTGCGCGGCTACGCGGCAGGTTCGGGTGGCTCGCTCACGATTGTTACATCAGGATCGATCCAGGTAGGCGGCACTGCTCCGGCGGATCCCGCCGTGTTGCGGCTGTCGGAGACGCTCTACAGCGAACGTGGCTTCCGCGCCTTGTCGTTGACGAGTACCGGCAACATCACGGTCGCGGATGGCGCCACGATCTCGCAGCTTCCGTTGAATGTCGATCTCGCCGGCGTCGATGTTTCCGCCTTTGCATCGGGCACACCGATCACTGCAATTGGCAAGCTCGCGTTGCTCCCGACGGCGGACCGGCTGGATCGCAAGCCAACTTCGCTGTCCCTGATCGGCGACAGCGTCACCGTCGGCGCCGGCTCTGTGGTGCGGACCGATGTCCGCGGCTCCGTCACGCTGGCTGCCATCGGTCATAAGGATCCGGCCACCGATACCACCATCCCCGGCGACGTGATCGTGCGTGGCGCGATCGACGCGCCGGCGGGCTCGATCTCCGTGTCCGCCAATGGCGAGCTCGCGCTTGCGGCAGGAGCGCAACTGCTGGCACGCGGCACATCGGTGACGGAGATCGACGCGCAAGGTCTGCGCTCCGGGACGGTGCTGGCCGGAGGCGGTGTCAGCCTCGCTGAGGCGGCGGTGATGAAGATCGAAGCCGGTTCGCTGATCGATGTCTCGGGGTCGAGCGGCACTTTCGATCTGGCGAGGGGGCGGGGCGCGGTCTCGACCTACAGCCTCGCCAGTAACGGCGGTACGATTGCGCTCAAGCTGAGCGGCGCCGCCAATGATGTCGTCGCAGGATCATTCCAGGGATATGCCGGCGGCGCTGGATCGGTCGGGGGCACGATCGATATCTCGGTTGGGAGCACTTCGGAGCCGACGCCGAGCTTCATGCTTCCGGCGCTGTACTACGTTGACAGGGACACCGGGGCGGTCGTCGCGGTCAACCTGCGGCAGAACCTGGACATCTACAGGGAATACAGCTCGGGTTCGGACCCGGCCTTTCAGTTCGCTATCGTACGAAACGCAATTCGGGACGCGACGACCGCTCTCACGCGCGGCGGGGGATTGGCCATCATCGATCTCAACGCGGACTCGACGCCCGGCAGCCTCCCCCAGCCGCTGGCATCGGTTACGCCACAACTCACCAACCAGATCGCGTTGCTGTCGAAAAACTTCTTCACGGATCCTGCCGCCACTCAACGCCTGGAGTTGCCTACCGCCAACGTCAAGGTCACGAAGATCTCGGCCGACACCGTGAACAACGGCGGCTTCGGTACCCTGAACGTGAATTCGACCGCCTTCATGGTTGCGCCGGGAATCAATCTGTCGTTCGGCAAGTCGATCTCGATCGGCGGCGCGATCAACAGCGGCGGCGCAGGAACGGCTAAGGTGACCGCGCCCTATATCGCGCTCCTCGGAGGATCCGGTTCCGCCGGCCCGGCCGGTGTCGGCAAGATCGTGCTGACTGCCGATCTGATCGACATCACCAGAATGGCCTTTAGCGGATTCGCTGAAACGCAACTGGTGGCGCGGGATCTCCGGATGGGCGGCCTGCTGACCGATCTGCGGTCAAACCGCACCTCGTCGCTCGATGCAGACGGCCGTCTCGAGCTGAAGGTCGGGCAGGTCTATCCGGCTACCGGCATCCTTGCTTCGATCAAGGCCGGCACGCAATTGGTCATCGAGCGCAACGGCGATACAGGGCTGCCCCTGTCAGCCGCTGGCACATTGAACCTCGAGGCGCCGGTGATCGCGCAGAACGGCGTGGTGCGCGCGCCATTTGGCAGCATCACTTTCACCGCCACGGGCAGCATCGCGCTGGGCGCCGGAAGTATCACGTCGGTGTCCGGCGACGGTCTCGTGCTTCCTTATGGGACCTTGAGCAACAACGAGTTCTGGAACGATCCGCTCGCGAAGCCGACCGAGGCCAATCCGACGCCAACGCTAGGCAAGCTGCCGGAAAAGAATATTGTCCTCAATGCGCCCGGCGTCACGCTCGCGGCCGGTTCGGTTGTCGACATTCGCGGTGGCGGCGATCTTTATGCTTGGGAGCACGTCCCCGGCCCCGGCGGCTCGCACGACGTGCTGACCCAGCCAGGACTTTACGCGATCATGCCGGGGCTGAATGCATCGACGGCTTCACAGGATCAAATCTGGCTTGCCGGGGGCAATGGCCTCGCCGCTGGCTGGTACGCCTTGCTGCCGGCGCGCTATGCCTTGCTGCCCGGGGCGTACGCGGTGTCCGTCGTGAAGGGATCCGCTGGCAAAGAGGTCCTCAATTCCGTGCCGATGGCGGATGGTTCGGTGCTGATGAGCGGTTACCGGGCAGATGCCTATGGCGGCGGCTTCGAGCAGCTCCGCTCGACGTGGCAGGTGATGTCGGGCTCGACCTTGCGCAGCTACAGTGAATACAACGAAGCCTTCGCCAACACCTACTTCGCATCCGATGCGTTCAAGCTCGGGCAATACCGTCTCACCGGCATCAATATCGTTACGCCGCGGCTTCCGGCCGACGGCGGATCGGTGGTGTTCAAGGCGACAACCGAGCTCGTGCTGCAAGGTCTGCTGCGGTCGCAACCGGCCGCGGGCGGTCGCGGCGGTCTGGTGGATATCGCCGGGAGCAGGATCGCGATCGTCGGCAGCGGTCAGGATCGCAGCGATCTGACCGGCTATCTGGTGGTCGACGCGAACTCGCTCAGCAATTTCGGCGCCGGCAGCCTGTTGATCGGTGGCGTTCGCAGTGGTGACGCGAGAGGCCTGCGTATCGATGTGACAGCGAGCGACGTTGTCATTCGCAACGATGCGACGAGCGCGTTGATGGGATCGGAAATCCTCTTTGCGGCGAGCGGCACGATCGGCGTCGGCGACGGCAGCGTCATCCTCGCAAGGGGAACCGCCCCTGGCAGCAGCGTTGATCTCGTGATGGCGCCGCAGGTCAAGGCGGTCTACGGCGACATCGGCGGCGTGAGTGATGGCAATCCCGACAACGATGTGCTGTTGAGCCCGTCGAAGGATTACGGTGCGCTGCTTCGTGTCTCCACCGGCAATGCTGTCAAGGTGCTGCGCGAGAATGTCGACATCACGATGGGCGGGATCGTGACGATCGGCGCCAATGCGACACTTGCGGGTGGCAATGCGCTGCTGATCGATGCGACGCAGGACACGGTGGTCGCCGGCAATGCGAAGCTTTCAGGCGTGGCTCTGTCACTGTCGAGCGGCCGGATCGGCTTCGGCGGCGGCACCTCCGGCCTCGTGCTCGATGCGGTGTCACTGGCGCAACTGGCCAATACGCAGGCTCTCACCTTGCGCAGCTACAGCACGATCGACGTCTACACCTCCGTCAATCTTGGCGGTGCCGGTCTGAATGCGGTGACGCTGGATTCCGCCGGGCTGGTTGGTTACGGCAATGGTACCATCGCGATCAGCGGTCGCAGCATCGCGCTCGACAACAGCGGCGGCAGCTTCAGCAGCCCCGTCGGGGCCGGCCATCTCCAACTGACACTGAGCGCCGACGAAATCGTTCTCGGCGGTGGCAACAAGGTATTGCGGGGCTTCGACGCGGTCACGCTGAATGCGGGCCGCCAGATCGTCGGGCAGGGCAACGGCAGCATCGAAGCCGATATGGCGACCGTGACGTTGGCTACTCCGGTGGTGACCGGGCGCGGCGGCGCATCGCAGTCGGTCGTTACTGCCGGGGCGCTGAGCATGCGCGGCCGCGACAGCGGGACGTTGGCCTCGCCCGAGGACAGCCTCGGCACCCGTTTCGCGCTGACCGGCGCCAGCGTGGATTTCGGCGGCCGCATTGTTGCTCTCGGCGGCGCGGTCAGTCTGACCGCGACTGGCGGCGATGTCGTTGTCGGTAATGGCGCGCTGATCGACGTTGGTGGATACAAGAAGCAGTTCTACGATGTCGCGCAATATGCCGATGCCGGCAACATTGCACTGACAGCGGTTGGTGGTTCGGTTCGGCTGGTGGCCAACTCCGTTCTCAACCTGGCTGCGCCTGCCGAGGGCGGCAACGCCGGCAAGCTGGTGTTAACCGCTTCGGGCGGCGGCACGGTGACGCTGGGTGGAAAAATCGCGGCACAAGCCGGCCTTGGCGGCAGGGGAGGCTCATTTGTGCTCGATATCGCCGCCTTGCCGGACTTCGCCGGCATGAGCCGGACCCTGAATGGCAGCGGCTTTACGCGGTCGCGACAGTTTCGCGTCCGCTCCGGCAATGTCGTGATCGACGGCATCACCGACGTCGCCGACTTTGCGCTGACCGCCGACCAGGGGGCGGTGACCCTGGCGGGGACCATCGACGCCCGCTCGGAATATGGCGGCAACATCGCGATCAGCGCCGGCAACGGACTGACTATGCTCGGCTCGACACTGTTACAGGCCGGCGCCACCGGTGCGTTGGGCAGCGGTCGCGTCATCTTGGAGGCCAGCAACGGCCAGCTTGACGTGCAGGGCGGTCGCATCGATGTCTCTGGTGGTGATGGTGGTCGCGTTCGGTTCCGCGCGCGGCAGCCGGCCGGCCACGACGACGTCGCGGTGAGCAATCTGCGCGCGGCGATCGTCGGCGCACGCTCCGCGGTACTCGAAGGCGTGAGCATCTATGACAGCAATTCGGTCGATGCCGTTCGGGCCGGCGCGGTTGCCGATGCGACGGCCTTCGTCGGTCACGCGGCCGCGATCGCCGCCCGGCTCAACGCCGGCGGCTGTGTCACGGTGATGCCCGGCATCGAAATCCGCAGCACCGGCGATCTGATCGCTGAATCCGACTGGAACCTGTTCGCCGATTTCGGCGCGAACGCCCGCGAGGGTACGCTGACGCTGCGCGCTGCGGGTAACCTCACCATCCTCGGCAACATCAGCGACGGCTTTTCGGCGGCGGACCGCAGCGGCGTGCTGCAGGACACCGCATCCTGGAACCTGCGACTGGTGTCGGGCGCCGATCTGACTTCGGCGAGCGCGATGGCGCTTACGCCACTGACGGCTCTGCCGACCGGCAGCGGCTCGGTCATTGTTGGCGATGCCGGCAACGGCTACCAGATCCGCACCGGCACCGGCGACATTGACGTCGCGGCCGGACGCGATCTGCTGCTCGCACACAGCGCTTCGGTGATCTACACGGCCGGCCGCGCCGACGGAGCGCTCGCCAATTTCACCCCGGCGGCTGGCGCCACCTACGGCGTATTTGGCGGCAACCTCAACATCGCGGCGCAGGGCGGCGCCAGCTCAGCGCTTCCGGCCAACCCCCGCGACAACCAGTTGTTCGTCGAATGGCTGAGGCGCCAGGGTGACACCGATTCAGACTATGTCTATTACCCCGGCCAGCAGAGCTCGTGGTGGGTGGACTACGGCGCATTCCAACAGGGGGTTGGTGCGCTCGGTGGCGGCAACGTCTCGGTCTCGACGGGTGGCGACCTCGTCAACATGCTGGTCGCGTTGCCAAGCAACGGTCGTGTCAGCGGCGGCCTTACCTTCGGCGAAGCCAAGGTGCTCGAGGTTCGCAATGGCGGCCTGATGGACGTCAACGCGGGCGGCGCCATCCGTGCCGGCTATTATTATGTGGGCCGCGGCGCCGGCACCATCACGGCAGGCGAATTCGCCGTCGGACGCGAGGTCTCCATCGTGAAGAGCGCCCTGCAGACCGACGTCTATGCGATCGCGCCGGTCATTGCGCTTGGGGACGCGACCATCGGCGTTCGCACCGCCGGCGATCTGCGGCTGCAGACCGTGCTCGACCCGTTGCTGCTCGGCAGCAGCTATTGGGAATTTGGCGCCTTTATGAGCGGCTACACCGACCGCACGGCGCTCGATCTCACGTCGGTCGGCGGCAACGTTATCCTGGCCAACCAGGGGCAATATATCTCCAAGAATCTCGACGTTACTGACGCTTTCCACAGCCCCGACTTGCCGTTGGCCCTGATGGGACAGCTCGCCGTCAATCTCTATCCATCGATGACCCGCGTTACCGCGCTCAACGGCTCGATCGTCAATCAGGCGCGGTTCTTCACCGTGCCGGGCCGCACTCCTGAACTGCGCCTGTTGGCGGCGGACAACATCGACACCGGCACCATCGTGATGTCGCGTGCGACGCTCGATATGATGCCCTCGCCATTCCGGCCGGTCGGCGGCCCTGGCGCCACGATCCAGCTGGATATCGCCTTGAACGTGGACACCAACAGCACGCCATTTCAGCAGCAGGCATTCCAGCTGATCCTTATGAACGACATCAATGTGCTGGCCTATTTCGGTCCGGGAACCCACACCAGCTATCTCAAGGGTATCCGCAATCCGAAGCATCTGGACAACGAAGACGATTATGATCCGAGTCGCTTCTACGCGTTGAACGGCTCGATCACGGGGATGCCCCCGACCAACCGGACCGGTGTGTGGGAGGGCACGATTACGACCAACGAGCAGACCTGGTTCCGCGCCGGCACTGACATCCGCAACATCGCCTATCGGCTGCGCAACCTGCATCGCACCGACGTCTCGTTGCTCGAGGCCGGCACCGACATCATCGGCGGCGAGATCCTGATCCAGGGACCGGGCGCTATTGCGCTCGCGGCCGGCCGCGACGTCTATGGCGCCGACTTCAGGATCGAGAGCCGCGGCAATAGCGAGTACGACGGCAGTAACCGCGCGGTGGAAACCACGGAAGTTCTCGGCCTGCCGCGCGACGGCGCAGCCATTTCGGTGATGGCAGGCCTCAATGGCAAACAGGCATCGTACGATGCGCTGGCGGCAGCCTATCTCGATCCGGCCAACGTCGCGTCGATGCCGGACTACCTGAAGACCACGGTCGACGGGGTCGTGCTGCCGATCTATCTGACCGATGCCGTCGGGGACCGCGGCGGCGTCAAGCGCACGGTGCGCGACGGTCTGGTCTCGTTCGTTCGCGAGATTACCGGCGAGACCCTGGCGCCGTACGCCGCCTGGGCCCGCTTCCAGGCGATGCCTGCCCTGACCCGACAGCGCTTCCTGCGGCAGGTCTACATGCAGGAGCTGAAAGCCGCCGGCGACGACCAGTTGACGCTCGGCGCCGATGGCCGGCCGATCAACGGTGGCTACGGTCGCGGCTATGCCGCGATTGCAACCCTGTTCCCGAGCAAGGACTGGAGCGGCGGCGTCAAGATCGGCAATGCCACCTTCCGCACCATGGCGGGCGGCGCCATCGACGTTTTTACTCCCGGGGGCGGACTACAGGTGGCGGCACTTGGCACGGTCGCGCCGCCCGGCGCCGGCTTGATCACGCTCGGCAATGGCGACATCAACATCTTTGCCCGCGACAGCGTCACCGTGAACCGCTCGCGCATCCTCACCTTCGCCGGCGGCGATGAGGTGATCTGGTCGACGCTCGGCGACATCGATGCCGGCCGTGGTGCCAAGACCACGCGTGTGCCGTCGGCGCCGGAAATCGTCACCGATGCCGACGCCGTTACGAAAGTCATGGAAAGGGCTGACATTTCCGGCAGCGGCATCGGCACCATCATCGGTTTCACTGGTGTCGAGCCCGGCGACGTCTCGCTGATCGCTCCGGTCGGTACGGTGGATGCGGGCGACGCCGGAATCCGGGTCAGCGGCAACTTCACCCTGGCGGCGATGTATGTGCTCAACACCGACAACATCAAGGTCGGTGGTGAAACCAAGGGCGTGCCGAAGGTGCAGCCCCCGGCCGTCAATCTGACGGTCGAAACCAAGGACAAGGCGGCGGCCGACGCGGTCAAGGACGCGACGCAGCAGCCTGCGAATGAGCGGCCGTCGATCATCATCGTCGAGCTGCTCGGCTTTGGCGGCGAGAGCGATCAGGAAACGCCGCGACGCGATGAACAGCCGCGTCAGGGGGAAGAACGTGGCAGGAAGGATCGGCGCAGTTACAACTACGATCAGACAAGTCCGGTTCAAGTATTGGGGGCCGGTGCGCTGTCGGATATGCAGACGGAGGCTCTGATCTACGAGAAGAAAAAGCAGGTGCGCTGACCCCAAATGTGGCCGATATCACCAGCGGCTCTCCCGGTATCGTTGACCCGCGGCTGGGGCTTCGGCCGCGGAGTCTGATCACATGCCGCTGACTGAGCGCAGCAATCAATCTCTTGAGAAACTGAACTCAGGCAGGATCATAGACCCGACGACCTTCCGCGCTTGGTTCGAGATCCGGGACGCTACCGACAGATCTCTTGCGATCCTCGGACGGATTGCTCCCAAACGTGGATTTGTACGCCTTGCTGAGATGGGATCCGTCGACAAATCCGGTTTCCGCAGCGATGGCGGCAAGCGTCATCTCGGTCTTCATCATCCAGCGTGCATGCTTCAACCGCAAGCGCAAATAGGCGTTCTGAGGAGACTGGCCCGTCTCGTCCTTGAACAGCCGCTCGAGTTGACGCGTGCTGAGGCGGACCTTGGCCGCCAGCCGGGCAATGGAAAGGGGAGACGACAGGTTCTGCTCCATGATCAACAGGGCGCGCGAGATCCGACTATCATTGCCGACGAACTCCGTAGGCGGAGCCGATTGAGCCGATGAGCCGGGTCGCATCCGGTCGATCTGCATAATGTGAAGCGCTTTCTGCGCGTTGGACAAGCCAAGGCGCAATTCGACGATATGCGCCGCAAGATAGGCGGCGCCGATCCCGCCCGAGCACGTGATGCGCCGGCCATCGACAACGAACGATTGGTCCGCAATCGGCAACGTGTCGCCAAACTCCTCCAGGAAGTCGCGATAGTGGTACCAACTGATACAGCACTTCTTCTGGCGCAGGAGGCCCAGGCGCCAGAGAATGAAGCTGCCGGTGCAGACACCGACGATCGCCGCGCTTGAGTCGGCCGCCGTCAAAAGATATTTGCCGGTGCGCTCGTCTATCTGTGGGCCGTCGTGAAGCAGGCCCCCGACCACAACGATGTAGTCGAGCTCGGACGGGTCGATGAATTTGGAGGTGGGCGTGACCTGCACCCCGCTGCTGGACCTGATTGGATCACCGCCCGCGGACATGATGTGCCATTGGCATCGGATTGGACGGCTGTTGTCCCCGTCGTCGGCCGCCAATCGCACGACGTCCAGGAAGTTCGAGAACGCCGTCAGCGTGAAGTTGTTCGACAATATAAAGCCGACGCGAAGCGGTCGTATCGTCCTCTCCATCCTTGCCTCCGTGCGTGTCCGCGCGAGGGCCGGGGCTTCGGCCTTGTCGTGGAACCGCATCTCCCCAATCTCGCGATCGGGGCGTCATATTGCGGGTATTACGAAAGCAAAAACAAGACCATTCGGGAGGCCGCGAACCCGGACTCTGCGCCAGCGACCAACCAAGCGGGGGGAGGCCGCAGCAGATCGATCGCTCAGGTCGGGCCGCTGTCGTCCTCCAGATCGAGGTAGGAAGGATCGCGGCCCGTAACGGCCAGGAACTTCTCGAGCGACTCCCGTGACAACGACGTCGTCCTCTGGTTGCTGAGGGGATGGCAATTGATCGTCGCCACGCCGGCCAATCGTTGGTCCAGTACGACCCTGACTTTTCGTTCCTTGTCGTTGACAACCGCCAACACCGAGACGGCGCCGGGTTGGATGCCGAGCAACTCCAGCAGCGCATCGGCCGATCCGAACGATAGGCCTCCTTTCGCTCCGATCTTTCGAGCCAACTGCTTGAGATTGATGGCTGCGTCCTCGTCGGTCACGAAAAGAAAGTAGTTCTTCTTGCCGTCGCGCAGGAACATGTTCTTGGTATGCAAGCCGGGAATATCGCCGCGAAGGCTCTTCGACTCCTCGACGGTGTGCACCGGCGGGTGTTGGAAAGTGCGCGCCTCGATGCCGTTGCTCTCGAGATAGGCCAGAAGTTCGTCGCTTTGGTTCATGCTGCTGCCCATAGATCGCCTTCCTCTAGCCGCTGCTCATGCCAACCGCAACGGCAGCTTGATGTGTGAGGCATTGCCGCCACCACGAAGTACCTCGATCCGCAGTGGGCCCGTCGCGGGGATGCGCTGGAAATGGTCCGCATCGGCGCCCGTGAGAGACAATCTGATCCTGCTCCCCGCCAGAAAGGTCCAGGCGACCGGAAGCAGCGAAAGGCGAAACAGATGCGGTTGACCCGGCACCAACTCTCGCGCCTGATCTCGCCTACAAGCGTGGAATATGCCAGGCGTCTGATAATTGCGCGGCATGGGACTTTCCGCCCGATGGAGCGCACGAAGGCACCCTTCGGTGACGTAGAGGGATTGCCCATCGTGGAGTATCTCGGAGAGATAGGCGTGGACGGCGAAGTCACGCGCCGGAGCCGAGATCCAGAGATTGACCAGGCAATGGCCGCTCAGTTCGGCGCTGTGAGGCAATTCGGAACTCGTGTAGTTCAGCATGGAGCGGTCGCCGCCATCCCAGTCCGTGTAGTACTGGCGACTGTCGATCGCCGCGATCCGCTCGTATCGCGTCTGTCCGCCTGTTCCCGCACCAAAGTCGATCTCGTGGGAGTCGGTCGCCGCTTTGCCTGCCGCATCCTCGAGCTTTCCGTCGAGCGCCAGAAATAGCGTTTTCGATGCGTCGAACGGCGGCCAGGTATCAGCGCCGCGCCACTTCTCGTCATGTACGGAGAAATAGTGCACCGGCTTCTCCGAGCGGAGGCCGGTCTCATGTCCGGCGAGGTGCTCGTCGAAGAACCTCAAGACCTCAGCGAGAATGTCGAATTCCGGGAGTTCGTCCGCGCGCCACCGTGAGCAATTGATGCGCGCGCCATGATCCCAAGGGCCGAGGAGAAGGTACTTGTTCTCGTTCGGCAAGGTGAGAAACCGGCTGATCGCTCCGTTCGCGTAGCCGGCGCCGTCCATCCAGCCGGAGACGGAATAGACTGCCACATCTCGCCTGATACCCTCGCAATAGCTCGCAGGGCTGATGGCATCGGACGAGTGCCCACCGAATTGGGAAAGGGGTTCGCTCCTGTATTCCATGGCGCGCATCAGCTCCGGCATGCGGAAATTGCCGGAGTGTGCGTCGATCGCCGCTGTGCAATCGGAGCCATCCGGATCGTCATCGACCGGATGCGGTCCCCTGAAGGCGGGATTGGAGTAGTAGACAAATTCCCTGAGCAGATCGCGCTTATCCTGGTCGAGGCCGGCCATCAGGCGATCGTAGACCTCGGCGAGATTGGTCAGAAGTATCCCGCCCGGGTAATAGTTATCCAGATAGGTGTCCCAAACGGAGAACAGCGGGGCGATCGCCTTGACAGCAGGATGCGATGTGGAGGCAAGGAAATCGCTCGCTGCTCCGAGATAGGATATGCCGGTCGCACCGATCGCGCCGTTCGCCCAGGATTGTTGGACAATCCATTGGGCCACTTCGTAAGCGTCGTCGCGCTCGCGGGGAGACCTGAAAATGTCGCGCGTACCGAAGCTCGCTCCCGTGCCTCTGATGTCGACGACGACAAGCGCGTATCCTCGCGGGACAAAAGTATCGCGGTATTTGGCAACGTTCGGCGACGACTCCACATTTTCGGCTGACGGATCGACCGCGAAGCGCCGGTAGTACGGTGTCTGAATCAGGATGGTCGGCCAGCGCCCGCCTTCTTCCGTCGCGTCGGGAATATACACATCGACGGCCAGCCTGCAGCCATCCTTCATTTTCAGGTAGATCGATTTCGGCTGAGTTACCTTGTGGGTCGCGGGCCTGCCGCGGATGTACCGGCTCGGCGGTACCATCCAGGCATCTCCGCGCATGTCGTTGTCGGCCATCTGAAAATCCGTAAATTCGGGGTTCTACCGCCTCGCGACGAGCGGCTCGGCAAGGAGCCGATCATCATGGCTGCGCGTCCATAGGCAAGATGCGAGGCCGTACGTGTCGCGTCGTTACGCGGACGATGTCGCAAGCTTCCAACCGCGAAGGGATGCGAAAGTGCACATTGGTTCACGGTTCGAACAAACGCGCCGCTCGGGTCATCCACGAGCCGACCACACAGTCAGGGGGAAATTCAAATGGGAGATATCACGGTCTATCGGGCGCGGAAGGTCATCACGATGGATCCGGGTCGTCCTTTCGCGCAATGCGTAGCGGTCAGGGATGGTCGCGTCTTGTCAACCGGTACGATCGAGACCATGCAGCCCTGGCTGAAACGGTACCCCTACAAGATCGACGACACCTTCGCGGACAAGGTCATCCTGCCGGGATTCATCGACCCCCACACGCACTTCGCGTTCTCGGCCGGCTATCTCGCGATGCACTACATCGGCCCGATCGACTCGCCGGGACCCCACGGCATCAACAAGGGACTGCCCACCCGCGCGGAAGTTGTCGCCAAGCTTCGCGAAGCCGCCAATGCCGACCCTGATCCGAATGCGCCGCTGATTGCCTGGGGATTGGACCCCGCATCGCAGGGCGGACATCTCCATCGCGATGAGCTCGATGCCATCTCCCTTAAGCGGCCGATGTGGGTGATCTCTTACGCTCCGCATTTCATTTACCTGAACAGCGCGGCGCTGGAACGGGCCAAGGTTCCAGACAACACGAACGTGCACGGCGTGATGCGGTATCCGGACGGCAGGTTGAACGGACAGTTCGTCGAACTGGAGGCCGGACGCCTCGCTCTGGGCGCAATGCGCGAAGCGATTGCAGAGCGCGGCGGCGTCGATGGCCTGAGGAGAATGGGTGACATCGCGCGGAAAGCCGGCGTCACCACGACCGCCGAAATGATCTTTGGCAAGGGAAACTTCGAGAACGAATGGGCGCTTCATTCGAAGGTGGTTCCGGACGAGAGCTTTCCGTTACGTATGGGTCTTGTTTCGCTCGAACTTGCGCTCCACTCCGATCACGGCAGCAAGGGCGCGGATTTTCTTCTCGACGCGATGAAAAGGAGCGGCGACAAGCTTTTCTTTCATGGCGTGAAGTTTCTGTCCGACGGGTCGTTTCCCGCGATGTCCCTGCGGCTGAACTTTCCCGGCTATCTCGACGGAAGCAACGGTCTGCGCAACGATGTCCCGTGGGACGAACTCCACGAGCGAATGCTTCCCTATTGGAAGGCGGGTATCCAGATCCACTGTCACGCAAACGGTGACGAAGCGGTGGACGCCTCGCTGAATGCGCTGGCCAAGCTTCAGAAAGTGCAGCCGCAATTTGATCATCGCTTCACGCTGGAGCACTACTGCATCAGCACGCCCGACCAGGCCCGCCGGCTCAAGACGCTCGGCGGTGTCGCCAGCGTGAACAATTATTTCGTGCACTATCGCAGCCAGCTCCACGCCGAAGAGGGATTCGGGCCGGATCGTTCCGAAGCGGTGGCGAGACTAGGATCCCTTGAGCGCGAAGGCGTGATCTTCGCGCTGCATTCCGACTATTCGCTGGTCCTGGTTCCGCTCCATCCGTTGACCGCCGCCTGGGTCGCGGTCAACCGCATCGCCCTGGACGGAAAAACGGTGTTGGCTCCGGGCGAGCGGATCGGTGTCGAGCGCGCGTTGCGTGCAATCACGATCGATGCGGCTTACGTGCTGGGCGCAGAACAGCGACTGGGGAGTCTGGAGCCGGGGAAATTCGCCGATTTTGCCATCCTCGAAGCTGATCCATTTGAGGTCGATCCCGTCGATCTCAAGGACATCAGGATCTGGGGCACGGTCCTCGGCGGCAAGCCGCAACCTGCATGACCGCCGGATCCCACGATCGAGCCGACGACATTATCGTGCCCGTCAGTCCGGCCGCCGGCAAAGAGACTCTGGCCATGTTGATGGGCATCTTTGAGGCCGCGAGGGTCGTCCCCCGCGCGGTTGCCACGGTATCGCTGCCGCTGACGATCGTCAGCGGCTTCCTGGGATCCGGAAAGACGACCCTGGTGAACCGTCTCCTTTCCGAGCCCGGCGGCAGGAGGATCGCCGTACTCGTCAATGATTTTGCGGCCGTAAACATCGACGAGGAACTGATCCGCTTTCAAAGCGAGGATACGATCGGCCTGACAAACGGTTGCGCGTGCTGTTCGATCAACGGCGATCTGGTCAACGCGATTCAGCGGCTGATCGAGCGAAAAGAACCTCCCGACGCCATCGTTCTCGAAGCGAGCGGGCTTGCGGATCCGCGCGGCATCGCGCAGGTGGCATTGGCCAATCCTGCGATACGGCTCGACGCCATCCTCACATTGGTGGATTGCGAAACATTCCCCGAGCGCATCAGGGATGAGAGAACCCGGCCGACGATGCTGGCGCAGTTGTCTGCGGCCGATATCGTCGTGATGAGCAAATCCGACCTCATCGAGGATCGACTGGACGCGATCAAGGGCCTGATTGAATCATCGGTTCCGGGCCGCGCCATCCTCGAAGCGATGCACGGCAACATTCCTGCGAACATCGTGCTGGGCGTGAACGCCGGCCCCTCGTTCGCGTTCGGATGCTCTGCCGCTGACCATCACACCTCATTCGCATCGACGACGCGAAGCTGGTCGACGCCGATACAAAGAGACGTGATCACGCGGGCGTTGCGCGAGCTTCCGCAGAATATCATACGGGCAAAGGGTATCTTCTGCTTCAAGGACGACGACCAACGAAGATTCGTCTATCAGCGAGTCGGCAAGCGCGAGAGTCTCGAGGCCGCGCCGGAGCTGTCGTCGATTGCCCAGCATGGCTCAAGGCTTGTCCTCATCGGCTTTTCCGAGCAGTGGGATGAAGCGGAGGTGTCCCGGCTCATACCATGACCGGGCTCCGGCTATGCCGCACTTCGGCCTAGCGAGGTGCCCCGGTCGCTACCGTCTGGGCCGAAAGTCAGGCGCCTCTGGCGACGTCAGCCGTCGGGATGTCGCTTTCATCCAACAAGCACGGCGAGCCGATGCTGGCGAGATCGTATCGGCAGGCGATAATAAATCGCAGTCATTCTGGCACGGGCACCCATGAGACGATTCTCTGCAATTTCCTTGTTTCGCGAAGCACTCGGGGGACACGAGAAGTGGCCACGGCAGTGGCGTTCGCCTGAGCCGAAACCTGCCTACGACGTCGTGATCGTCGGAGGCGGCGGGCATGGCCTGGCGACGGCATTCTACCTGGCTGAACGATACGGAATAACTGACGTCGCAGTGGTGGAGAAGGGATGGATCGGCGGCGGCAACACGGGCCGCAACACGACGATCATCCGATCGAACTATCTTTTTGACGAGAGCGCCAGGTTCTACGAGCATGCCTTGAAGCTTTGGGAAGGGCTCTCGCAGCAACTGAACTACAATGTGATGTACTCCCCGCGGGGCGTGCTGATGCTGGCTCACAACATTCACGACGTCCAAAGCTTCAAGCGGCACGTCCATGCCAACAGGCTCAACGGTATCGACAATGAATGGCTGTCGCCACAGGAGTGCAAGGAGTTCTGTCCTCCGCTGAATGTCGGCGGTGCCATGCGCTATCCCATCCTTGGCGGCGCTTTGCAGCGGCGGGGCGGTACGGCCCGACACGATGCGGTCGCGTGGGGATACGCAAGGGCCGCGGACGCGCGCGGCGTCGACATCCTGGAAAACTGCGAGGTGCTCGGCATCCGCCGCGCGATATCGGGCCGGGTAGAAGGCGTCGAAACGTCAAGGGGCTTCATTCGGGCAGGCAAGATCGGAGTCGTTGCGGCTGGCAACACCAGCGTCGTCATGAACATGGCGGGGGTAAGGTTGCCGCTGGAGAGCTTTCCGCTTCAGGCGCTGGTCTCGGAGCCCGTCAAGCCGGCCTTTCCCTGCGTGGTGATGTCAAACACCATTCACGCCTACATCTCGCAATCCGACAAGGGAGAGATGGTCATCGGTGCCGGCACAGATGCTTACACATCCTATTCACAGCGGGGCGCATTGCATATCGCCAGCCACACGCTCGATGCCATTTGCGAGCTTGTGCCGATGTTCAGAAGACTGCGGATGTTGCGCAACTGGGGTGGCATCGTCGACGTGACTCCCGATCGATCCCCGATCGTGGCGAAGACGCCGGTGCCCGGGCTCTATCTTAATTGCGGTTGGGGCACCGGAGGCTTCAAAGCGACGCCTGGCTCAGGTGACCTCTTCGCCTGGACGATCGCAAAGGACGATCCTCATCCGATCAACGCGCCCTTCACGATCGAGCGCTTTCGCGATGGCGTGATGATCGACGAAGCCGCTGCTGCGGCCGTGGCCCACTAGTCTTGGAAATTCAGTCACATGCTTCTCATCAAGTGCCCCTTCTGCGGCCCGCGGCCAGAACTCGAGTTCTCCTATGGAGGACAGGCGCATATCGCGCGCCCGAAGGATCCGGCGTCTCTCGATGACGAGGCGTGGGCGGAATACCTGTACATAAGAAGCAATTCGAAAGGACTGCACGCGGAACGCTGGAGGCATATTCACGGCTGCGCGCGTTTCTTCAACGTGCAGCGGAATACGGTCTCCGACGCGATTGTGTCGACCTACAAGATTGGCGAGGAGCCTCCCAAGCCGGTCGAACCGGGGCTGGAAGAGCGGTCCAGCAGGAGCGGAGCGGCGCTATGAGATACCGGCTTCCCGCGGGCGGCCGCATCGATCGCGACAAGCCTATGTCGTTCCACTTCGACGGAAAGAAATATTCCGGGTTCGCAGGCGACACGCTCGCTTCGGCACTTATCGCCAACGGCGTCCATCTCGTCGGCAGATCGTTCAAGTACCATCGTCCTCGCGGCATCATGTCCGCCGGCGCGGATGAGCCGAACGCGCTCGTGGGTGTGGGCAACGAGGAATCGCGCTATACGCCGAACCTTCGCGCAACGCAGGTCGAGCTCTACGACGGCCTCGTGGCCGAGAGCCAGAACCGTTGGCCATCCCTGTCGCTGGACTTCAGCGGCGCAAACGACCTGTTCTCGCGATTTCTCCCGGCGGGCTTCTACTACAAGACCTTCATGTGGCCGGCGTCGGCGTGGAAGAAGCTGTACGAGCCGATGATCCGGCGCGCCGCTGGGCTGGGGCGCGCCCCGGACGCGGCCGACGCCGACCGTTATACGCAAGTGTACGGGCATTGCGATGTCCTGGTCGTCGGGGCGGGGCCAGCCGGGCTTGCGGCAGCCCTGGCGGCGGCGCGATCGGGAGTGAGGGTCTTCGTCTGCGACGAGCAGGACCAGATGGGAGGCTCGCTGCTGTCGGAGCGGGAAGCAACCATCGACGGGCAGGCGGCCGCTGATTGGCTGGAGCAGACTATCCAGGAATTGAAGTCGCGAACGAACGTGGTCCTGTTGCCGCGGACCACCGCGTTCGGTTGGTATCCGCACAATTTCCTTGGGCTATGTGAGCGCGTCACGGACCATTTGGGACCGGCAATCACAAAGCAACCGCGGGAGCGGATGTGGCAGGTACGGGCTAGGGAAGTGGTTCTCGCGACGGGTGCGATCGAAAGGCCGATGGTGTTTCCAGGCAATGATCGCCCCGGAATCATGATGGCTGAGGCGGCGCGAACCTATGCCAATCGCTATGGGGCGTTGCCCGGCACCAGGGCAGTCGTCTTCACCGCTTGTGACGGCGCTTATCGTGCGGCACTCGAGCTGAAGAGCGCCGGGATAGAGATCACCGCGATAGCGGACGTGAGATCAAATCCGAACGGGCGGTGGATCGAGCGGGCGCGAGCGGCCGGCATAGACGTGCGTCCCTCCACTGTAGTTACCGGCACTTACGGCCGTCTGCACATCTCGCATGTCGATGTGGCCAGGATCTCGGGAGGAAGCGCAGGGCATCCCGAAACCTTCGCGTGCGACCTTCTGCTGATGTTGGCGGGCTTCACGCCGAGTGTGCACCTGTTCTCGCAGTCGCGCGGCAAGCTCGTCTACGACGAGGATCTGAAGGCATATCTGCCGGGTGAATCGGTCGAGCGCGAGCGTTCCGTGGGAGGTTGTCGAGGCGTGTTCGACCTCAGCACATCTCTCGCCGACGGGTTCGCGGGAGGACTCAGCGCGGCAAAAGCGGCGGGAGGGACTGTAGCGGCCGAGCACAAATTTTCGGTTTTCGCCCAATCGTTGGGGAGAGACGGTTTCGTTGGCGCGCCGCCGAGCGGCGGCGGATCGCGTCGAACACGGGCCTGGGTCGACTTCCAGAACGACGTCACCGCAAAAGACATTGAACTTGCGACGCGCGAAGGCTTTCGCTCCATCGAGCACGTCAAGCGCTACACGACGACGGGTATGGCGACCGACCAGGGCAAGACTTCCAACATGAACGCGTTGGGTATCGTCTCGCAGACTCTGGCGCTGCCCGTCTCCAAGGTCGGCCTGACGACCTTCCGTCCGCCATATACGCCGACAACCTTCGGCGCATTTGCCGGTCAGTCGAGAGGAGAGCTGTTCGATCCGGTTCGGAAGACGTCGATCCACGAATGGGCACGCGAGAACGGCGCCGTCTTCGAGGACGTGAGCCTTTGGAAGCGGGCCCATTACTTCCCGCGACCGGGCGAGGACATACACGCGGCGGTCAGACGCGAATGCAAGGCTACGCGGGAATCCGTCGGCATTTTCGATGCCAGCACGCTCGGCAAGATTGAGGTCGTCGGCAAGGACGCCGCCGAGTTCATGAACCGGATGTACACCAATGCGTGGACGAAGCTCGAGCCCGGACGTCTACGCTATGGAGTCATGCTGCGCGAGGACGGCTTCATCATGGACGACGGAGTGGTCGGGCGGATGTCACCCGACCGATTCCACGTCACGACAACGACAGGTGGCGCGACCCGCGTACTCGCCCTCATGGAAGATTACCTGCAGACGGAGTGGTCGGATCTTGACGTCTGGTTGACGTCGACAACGGAGCAATGGGCAGTCATCGCCGTCCAGGGACCGAATGCACGCAAGGTGCTCGAGCCGCTTGTCCAAGGCATCGACATCTCCCAACAGGCGATGCCGCACATGAGCGTGCAGGAGGGACGTATCTGTGGGGTGCCGACGCGGCTTTTCAGGGTCTCCTTCACCGGCGAACTGGGCTTTGAGGTCAACGTCCCCATGGGATACGGGCGCGGTGTGTGGGAGGCGATCCGCGCCGCGGGACGTGAGTTCGGCATCACGCCCTACGGCACCGAAACGATGCACGTTCTTCGGGCCGAGAAGGGATACATCATCGTTGGCCAGGAGACCGACGGCACTGTGACCCCCGACGACGTGGGGCTCGCCTGGGCGATCGGAAAAACCAAGAAGGACTTCGTTGGCAAACGTTCACTGGCGCGGCCTGCCATGAGCCGAAGCGATCGAAAGCAACTGGTCGGGCTGCTCACCGTGGATCCGAAGATCGTATTGGAGGAAGGGGCGCAGGTCGTCGCCGACCCGTCCGAACCTGTCCCCATGACGATGATCGGTCACGTAACGTCATCGTATTGGAGCGCTGCGCTCGACCGTTCGATCGCTCTTGCCTTGGTGCAAGGAGGCCGGGCGCGGATCGGCTCACGCCTGAGCGTTCCGATGCCAAGCGGGCCCGTGACGGTCGAAGTGGTCCAGCCGATTTTCTACGATCCGGAGGGGAAGCGTCTCGATGGCTGAGGCAACGATCGTCAGGGTGAACTCGCTGGCGGCCGTCAGCCGCGACAGCGCAAATCCTCCGCGGGCTAGCCTAGCGGTGCTGCCTGACGCTGCGAAATTAGTGTTTCGCGGACGTCCCCCGTCGGTTGGCGCCGCCGCAGAGGCATTCGGCGTCGAGTTGCCCCAAACCGCCAATCGTTTCAGCGAAGCGGGGCCGCGCAAGGCCTATTGGTTGGGCCCGGACGAGTGGCTGCTGGAAGCGATCGGGCAGGATTCTTCGGAACTCTTCTCAGCGATGGCCGAAAGGCTCGCCTCCCATTCCTGCTCTCTCGTCGACGTCAGTCATCGATCCGACTCCATGGAAATAAGGGGACCGATGAGCGAGTACGTGCTCAACCACGGCTGCCCGCTCGATCTTTCGGAACGAGCGTTCCCGATCGGGATGTGCACGCGCACCATTCTCGGCAAGTCGCCGATTATACTTTCCCGAACGGAGCGTGAAGTGTTTCACCTGGATGTTTGGCGTTCGTTCTCGCCTTACGTCTGGTTGCTTCTGGATGACGCCCGCCGGGAATTCCTCGACGATGAGTCTGCCAGGTCGCCCACGTGATTTCATGATCGGAACGTTCGAGCTCTTCAAGATCGGTATCGGCCCATCGTCGTCCCACACGGTCGGCCCCATGAAGGCGGCGGCCCGCTTTGCCGAGAGCGTAGAGCTTGCTGGTCTGCTGCCACGCGTGGCGCGGGTGCGGGTCGACCTGTTCGGATCGCTCGCCTGGACCGGTAAAGGGCACGGCACGGACAAGGCCGTCATTCTCGGCCTTGCCGGCGAGCTTCCTGATACGGTCGATCCCGATGATGCCGACAGGATCGCCGCGTCGGCCCGGCAGGGAAGGGTCCTCCATTTCGCGGGCAAGTATCGGATCGCCTTCGACCCCGAGGCGGACATCGTGTTCGACGGCATCACCCCTGCGGTCCATCATCCGAACACGCTGGCGCTTACGGTCTTCGATTCGGCCGGGGAGCGGCTTCTTGAACAGCGATGGTGCTCGGTCGGCGGCGGCTTCGTTGTCCCGGAAGCCGAGGTGGGAAAACCATCGCCTATCTCGTCGACGCCGGTGCCCTATCCCCTCCGCTCGGGCCGTGACCTCCTCACGATGGGAGCTTCGTCCGGCCTCTCCATTGCCGAGATGGTTCTGGGCAACGAGACCTCGCGGCTGCCGCGCGAGGAGGTCGAGAGCAATCTCGATCGCATCGTCGCGGTCATGATGGCTTGCATAGACCGCGGCATGGTGACGGAGGGAGAGCTCCCCGGCGGTCTCGAGGTGCGGAGGCGGGCGCCTGCACTGCACCGGAGGCTCCTCGTGGCATCCGGAGCGAACAATCGCGCGCAGCATGCCGTGATGGATTGGGTTAGCCTGTATGCGATCGCCGTCAACGAGGAGAACGCCGCCGGAAGCCGCGTCGTCACCGCGCCGACCAACGGCGCGGCCGGCATCATTCCGGCCACGTTGCGTTACTTCCGCGATCATTGTCACGACGCCGATGCGGAAGGGCTGCGCCGCTTTCTCCTCACCGCTTCCGCGATCGGAGCCCTGTTCAAGATGAACGCATCCATCTCCGGTGCGGAGGTCGGATGTCAAGGGGAAGTCGGCGTCGCCTGCTCGATGGCGGCCGCGGGATTGGCAGCCGTTCTCGGCGGCACCAACGAGCAGATCGAGAATGCTGCCGAAATCGGCATGGAGCACCATCTCGGCATGACCTGCGATCCGATCGGTGGTCTGGTGCAGATCCCCTGCATCGAGCGAAACGCGTTCGGGGCCATCAAGGCCATCAGCGCTGCCTCGCTGGCGCTCCAGGGCGACGGGACACACGTGGTGTCGCTCGACAAGGTCATCGCGACGATGCGCGAGACTGGCCGGGATATGCAATCCAAATACAAGGAGACCTCGCTCGGAGGACTCGCGGTGAATCTGGCGGAATGCTGAAGGAAACACACATGGGACAGGTTGCGTCGAACAAGTTCTTCACCACCGACATCTCGATTCTGGATCCCGAGATAGCCTCGGCTGTAGCGGACGAGCTGAGGCGACAGCAGGAAGAGATAGAGCTGATCGCTTCCGAGAACATCGTGTCGCGCGCGGTTCTGCAGGCGCAAGGCTCGGTTCTGACGAACAAGTACGCGGAAGGCTATCCGGGACGACGCTACTACGGCGGATGCGCGCATGTCGACGTGGCGGAGGAGGTCGCGAGGGAGCGCGCGAAGAAACTCTTTGGCTGCGCCTTCGCGAACGTGCAACCGAATTCGGGCAGTCAGGCCAACCAGGGCGCCTTCATGGCTCTCATGAAGCCGGGCGATACTTTCATGGGACTGGACCTGGCCGCAGGGGGCCATCTTACCCACGGCGCGAAGCCGAACATGTCAGGCAAATGGTTCAATGCGGTGAGATACGGCGTGCGTCCGGATGATCACCGGATCGACATGGACGCGCTGGAGCGCCTCGCACGGGATCATAAGCCGAAGGTCATCGTTGCAGGCGGGTCGGCTTACTCGCGCTTCTGGGACTTCGCGGAATTCCGTCGGATCGCTGATACAGTCGGCGCATATCTCATGGTCGACATGGCGCATTTCGCCGGCTTGGTTGCCGGTGGCGTGCATCCGTCACCCATCCCTCATGCGCATGTCGTAACCTCGACGACCCACAAGACGCTGCGCGGTCCTCGCGGGGGTCTGATCCTGTGCAACGACGCGGAGTTGGCAAAGAAGATCGACTCGTCGATCTTTCCGGGGCTTCAAGGCGGGCCGCTGATGCATGTGATCGCCGCCAAGGCGGTTGCGTTCGGCGAAGCACTGACGCCGGAGTTCCGCCGATACGCAAACGAAGTCGTCGGCAACGCCAAAACGTTGGTGAACACCCTGATGGAACGGGGATATTCCGTTGTTTCTGACGGGACCGACAATCATCTGTTTCTGGTCGATCTGCGTTCCAAGAACCTCAACGGCAAGACGGCTGAAGCCGCGCTCGGGCGCGCTAACATCACCTGCAACAAAAACGGGATACCTTTCGACCCCGAGAAGCCGACCGTTACCTCGGGAATTCGGCTGGGAACTGCGGCAACGACATCGCGGGGGTTCGGTGAAAGAGAATTTCAGACGGTGGGCAATCTGATCGCGGACGTATTGGACGCCGTGTCGCTCGCGAATACCGGCGCGGCGCCGGCCGTCGAGCAGCGCGTGAGAGGGCAGGTCGCCGAGCTCACGAAGGCGTTCCCCATCTATCCGCTTGCTTGAAGTGACGCGTTGTCCGGCACCTTCGCGATCGGTGGATCCCGACGGAATTTTCGTCCGCGGATTGCTGGTCAACTCGCCCGTCGATCTCATCGACCGGACGACGATGCGATCCCTGGAGGTTGATTTGGACTTGTCGATTGATCTAAGCAGGGCCGCTTCGAGTGACAACCTGGCGGATACCGCGAACTACTCGGATCTCGTCCGCGAGATTTCGCGCGCCTTCGCGTCGTCCGATCACGCCTCCCTCGCTGAGGCAGCGGCATCCGCTGCGGAGGCGGTCCTTGCGGCCGCCGCCAATGCCGATGGAGTGAAGCTGACCGTGCGCGATCCTCGTGTGACGTTTGGGACGGCCGTTGGCAGGATCGGTGTGTCGGTGGAGCGGAGCAGGCGCGGAACCGTCGAAGTTGCGCCACATGATGATGCGGCCAACATGCGTCTTTCCGCGAAGCGAGGATGGGCCTGAAGCAACGAGAGGCGAAAATGTCGAGCAATTTGGCACTGGGAAATTTCCGGCTCAGCTACGGCCCCGATGCCGGCGAGGGCGCGTTCACGACGAGGCCGGAAATCGTCGGCGCGTTCGGGGTGGTCGCTTCGACTCATTGGCTGGGAACCGCCGCAGGCATGCGCATCCTCGAAAAGGGAGGCAATGCCTTCGACGCCGCCGTGGCCATCGGCTTCGCGCTCCAAGTCGTCGAGCCGCATCTCAACGGCTTCGGCGGTGAGGTCCCGATCATCTTCCATGACGCGAAATCGGGACGGGCGCGCGTGCTGTGCGGGCAAGGAGTCGCGCCGGCGGGCGCCACGATTGAGGCGTTCGCCGGGCTGGGTCTCGACATCATTCCTGGAAGCGGGTTTCTTCCCGCGTGCGTTCCCGGCTCGTTCGGCGCCTGGATGAGGCTGCTCCAGGACTACGGGACAATGGGCGTGGGCGACGTTCTGGAATCCGCCATCACCTACGCTCGCGACGGTTACGTGATGCTTCCCAGGATTGCCGCGGCGATTCAAACGGTCGCTCCCCTTTTCCGGGAGGAATGGCCGACATCGGCGAGCGTCTATCTGAAAGATGGCCTGCCGGCGCCAGGCTCTCTATTTGCGAATCCGGACCTTGCATCGACGTATGAGAGAATCGTCCGGGTCGCCGAGGAAACGCGCGGGACGAGAGAACAGAAGATAGAAGCCGCCCGCAAGGCGTTCTACCAGGGGTTTGTCGCCGACGCGATCGAGCGGTTCGTCCGGACGCCCGTGATGGATACGTCGGGATCGCGGCATGCCGGACTCATCTCCGGACAGGATCTCTCGCTCTGGCAAGGGACGTACGAGGATCCGCTTTCCCTGAGCTATGGCGACTTTCAGGTGCTCAAGCCGGGACCGTGGACGCAGGGACCGGTGTTCCTCCAGCAGCTCGCCCTGCTCAAGGGATTCGATCTGTCCTCGATGGATCCCCTCGGCGCCGACTTCATTCACACCGTCACCGAGTGCTCCAAGCTCGCGTTCGCCGATCGCGAGAAGTATTACGGCGATCCGAATTTTGTCGATGTGCCGATGGCAAGGCTTCTGAATGAGGACTACGCGAGCGCGCGACGAGAGTTGGTGGGCAGCGCTGCCTCACTGGACTTCCGGCCGGGCTCGATCGAGGGCTTCGATCATGCCGTGCCCTATACCGTTGGCGACGCCGAGGACGGGAGCGCGGCGCTGGGCGCCGGTGAGCCGACGGTCGCCCGCTCCACGGCCGTTAGCGGAGAGCCCGCGATCAGCCGCCGCGGGGCCGTGCGTGGCGATACGGTCCATCTCGACGTGATCGATCGGCACGGCAATATCGTTTCGGCAACGCCGAGCGGAGGCTGGCTGCAAAGTTCGCCGGTGATCCCTGGACTCGGATTCGCGCTCGGGACGCGAGCGCAGATGTTCTGGCTCAAGCCGGGGCTTCCATCGTCGCTTGCCCCCGGCAAGCGGCCCAGGACAACACTTTCCGTTTCGCTGGTGTACAGGGACGCGGACCCATACGCGAGTTTCGGTACTCCGGGCGGCGATCAACAGGACCAGTGGAGCTCGGTCTTCTTTCTGCGCCACGTGCATCACAATCTCAATCTGCAGCGCGCGATCGACGCACCGATGTTTCACAACGACCACATGCCGAGCTCGTTTTTTCCGCGCCGCGCCAAACCCGGTTCATTGACCATGGAAAGTCGTTTTTCAATGGACGTGCAGAAGGAGCTTGCGGACAGGGGCCATCGCATCGAAATCGTCGACGGATGGTCGCTCGGAAGGCTTTCGGCGGTTTCCAAAAGAGGGAGGGTTCTGCGCGCGGCGGCGAACCCTCGCTATATGCAGGGTTACGCCTTTGGTCGTTAAGTAATACCGCGCGATCATCAGCCGATGGATGGGTGGCCTTGCTCGGCCAGCTCAATGAAGGCGCGGACCGTCTTGGACCTGTTCGTTCTTTTCCAGACCAGAAGCGTTTCCAGACAGAACCGTTGATCGTCGATCGGACGCAGATCGATGTTCTGACCGGCGAACCCGATCAAGCTCTTCGGATAGATCGTAACGCCGAGGCCGGCCGCGACCAGTCCGAGCAGCGCCATCGGATTCGACGCTTCCAGGCTGACGTTCATGCTCAGGCCTTCCGCCGAGAAGATGTCGCTCAGGCGCCAGCGATACGCTTCCCACTCGCCCATATCTCCGAGAATAAGATCCTGCCCGGCGAGATCGGCTGGACGTATCGTTGGTGCACGGGTCAACGCGTGATCCCGCGGCGCAACGAGATAAAGCGGCTCCACGCAAGCCACCAGGCTCTGGAAATCGGGATGGTCGAACGGCCCGATCATGTAGCCTACGTCGATCTCGTCATGTGCGAGCGCCAGCTTCTGACCCTGGGTACGCATGTAGCGCAGGTTCAGCGCGACATGCGGGTAGAGTCGTCTGTACCGAGAGACTGCCGAAGGCATCAGCGTCGTTGCCGCGAAAGACATGTAAGCCAATCTCAGCTCTCCGGTCTTGCCCTGCGCAACGAGACGAGCCGCGCCGACCGCCCGTTCGTAACCCCGCAACAGCTCGACATTTGTTTCGTAAAACGAGCGGCCCGCTGGCGTGAGCGAAACTTCTCGGGTGGTACGCTCGAACAGCTTGAATCCGAGCTGCTGTTCCAATCGCTGAATACGACGGGTCAGAGCCGACTGATCAATATTGAGGCGTTGGGCGCCGCGTCGGAAGCTGAGTTCCTCGGCAACCACCACAAAGGACTGCGTGAGTTCGATACCTTCGTCTCCGCACATTCGGCGCCTTCCCTACGGGCGAGTGAAGGATATCGATTGATGCAGGCCGTGCAACAACAATTGGTGAACGGTCACTTCCGCTCGCGCCGCCTTTCGTCATGATGGCCTCGATGGAGCCGTCGGTCAGGGCGGCCGGACAATGAGGAGATTGACCGTGCAGGACATCGACAATCGTGAGCTCAATCGCATGTTGCAGCAGGCCTTCGATGCTTCGACGAAGATCTATCAGGAGCGCGGTTTCCAGCGTCGCATCGGATTCGGAACACGTCCGGCGCTGGTGAGCGTCGACCTCGCCAACGCCTGGACGCGCCCGGGCAATCCCTTCACTTGCGATCAGGAAGCGATGGACAACGAGATCATCCCGGGCATGCAGCGGCTCCTGAAGGGCTGCCGTGCGAACGGCCATCCGGTGATCCACGTGACCACGGCCTACGAGATCACCGACCGGAATGCACCGTTTACCGACATGGGCTTGTGGCACTGCAAAATACCGATCGAGGTCGTCAATCTCAACGATCCGGCGTTCTGGGCCATCGACGCGCGCATCGCTCCGGTCGAGGGGGAATATACGTTGCTGAAGAAACGGGCGAGCGCGTTTCATGGCACGGGCCTTGGGGGAATTCTGCGCGCTGCCGGCGTCGACACCATCCTGGTAACTGGCGTGACCGCGACGGCATGCGTCCGTACGACGATCTGCGATGGCTTGGCGGACGGTTTTCGTACCATTGCCGTTCGTGAGTGCATCGGCGACCGCGTACCCGGTGCGGTCGCCTGGAACCTGTACGACATCGACGCCAAGTTCGCTGACGTGCACAGCGTCGATGAATGCGTTGACTATTTGAACAGCATGGGATCGACGCGCATAGCGGCCGAGTAGCGCTCTCGTGGCGACGGCGAGATAGACAGAGTCTCGCCGTCGTTGGTCATGAACGGTTCGCAGCTACAGCGACTTGAACATCACAAGCGCATCGACATAGTCGCCAGAGGGCCGACGGAAGGCGAGTGGCAGGCGACCGACGTCCCGGAAGCCAAGAGAATGCCAGAGGCTGACGGCGCGCTCATTGCTGCTGACAACGAAATTGAATTGCATCGCGGAAAATCCCTGGCTCTTCGCCTGCAACAGGGAGTGTTCGCACATCCGCCGAGCGATGCCTTTTCCCTGCGCGCTCGGGTGCGTCATGTAGCCGCAATTGGCGACATGCGATCCGCCTCCGGCCTGATTGGCGCGAAGGTAGTAAGTGCCCAGCGCGAGTCCGTCTTGCACCGCAATAAAGGTTTGACGATCTGTCCCCATCCAATAGCTGAGAGCGTCTGCCTCCGACATGTCCTTAGGGAGTGCATACGTCTCGCCGGCGCGAATGACGGGGCCGATGATCGACCAGATCGATGCGCTATCCTCACTTGTGGCAGGCCTTATCTTCAGCATGAGTGCTTGTTCCATGGGTATGTCGAGAGAGAGGATAGAGAGCCTCGCCGATGAAGCTCGGGACGAGCCAATTCTATTCTAGGGTCTGTTGGGATTCAGGATTCTCATTCGTGCTTGGCTGTGATTCAAGCTTTGGATGGAACGATTCGTTTTG
>NZ_JBEGDB010000628.1:0-1038 GCF_043638955.1 Bradyrhizobium sp. 31Argb
GAAGCACGGCCCAAGATTGGTCCACGAGCGACCTGATCAATTCGCTGCGACGATGCCGGCACACGGCAGCTGGGGCGCGTAGTTGCTCGTAGCTCAAACCCTAAAGCCCCAGCCAATCGATCACATGCGGCCAGATCTCTCGATGCGCACTCTGACCGACGAGCGCTCCAACTTGCTGCAGCGGAACACCGGTTTCCGCCTGATAGACAAGAACGGAGGGGGGCTCAACGGTTGCAGTATGGGACCAGGAGGGCACCAAACGACTGGTATGATCAACTATCGCGGCGACGGGTCATTCAGTAAGCGGGTCCGAGCCGGCAAGAGGGCCGAGCACGTAAAGCTCGTTGCGGGCCAAGCAGTCTTTGCGAAAGCGCACGTCTATCCCATTTCGGAGCAGTTGGCGAGCGGGGTAAACTCATCGGGGCTCCCACGAATGGCGCGGAGGGGGGATGGCGAGCGCTTCCGAATCCGGCAAGCTGGCCGTGCAGCCTCGCAATAACGCACCAAGCACGAACTCCTCGGGTGCCGCGGTACGCTCGCCCCGATCGAGGAGCAGGCTCCCTGGCAGCGTGCTAATGGGCTCGGACGATGGTGCAATCAACGATCGATACTCGAAGTCTGGATCGTCAGACATCGCTTCGAAGATCGCCACCATACAGCCTTCGCGCTCCAGCGGCTGAAGCGTTGGAGAACGCTGTTCCAATCGCCAAACGCCTCTGGAAGATCACGCCAGCGAGCTCGCGTACGCACAATCCATAGAACGCCCTCCACGAACATCCGGTAGTCGCCTCCAGTCGATCCCTTTTGTCAGCCCGGCCGATAATCAGCGGCGCCATCCGATCCGACGGCGCGTCGCTCAAAACCATACGGTCGATCATACCCAAGACTGCCTCCCCAAAAGCAGTCTTGAACTGATGTGCCGGCTTAAGGGAATCCCAGGAGGTCCACAGGACCTAGTACTCACTTTTCTTGGATCGTGAGTCGTGCTTCAAGATATGGATGATACCCGAAGCAAGAGAAGTCCACCTTTCGCGGAAA
>NZ_JBEGDB010000629.1:0-1017 GCF_043638955.1 Bradyrhizobium sp. 31Argb
GGGCGCTTTTTCGGATCAGGGCGGATTATTTTCGTACATTTCGCCGGAGGCACGAGTTCCTGCGGACCATCCGCTCAGGAAGATCCGGCAGTTCGTCCGCGATGTGCTGACGGAGATGAATCGCGACTTGGGGAAGCTCTACGCGAGCGAAGGACGTCCCTCGACGCCTCCGGAGCAATTGCTGAGCGCGTTACTGCTGCAGGTGTTCTACGGTATTCGCTCGGAACGCCAGTTGATGGAGCAACTGGACTACAATCTTTTGTACCGCTGGTTTGTGGGGCTTTCGCCCGACGACCCGGTCTGGGACCCGACCACCTTCACCAAGAACCGAGACCGGCTGCAGAACGGCGGGGTGTTTAAGAAATTCATGACCCGGCTTCTGAACCATCCGCAGGTCAAGCCGCTGCTGTCGGACGAGCATTTCTCGGTGGATGGAACGCTGATCGAAGCCTGGGCGTCACAGAAGAGCTTTCGTCCCAAGGACGGTAGCGGTGACGATGATGGCGGCGCAAACTTCCATGGCCAGAAGCGCAAGAACGACACCCATGCGAGTACCAGCGATCCAAACAGCAGGCTTTACCGCAGGGCGGCCGGGCGGGAGGCGAAGCTCTGCTATATGGGCCATGCCACAATGGAGAACCGGCATGGGCTGGCGACCGAACGCCGCGCCTCGGAGATCATGCTGAAGGCCCAAGGCAAAGCCGCCGGCCACCGCATCACGGCCGGCGAGGACAAGGCGTACGATACCGCCGATCACGTGGCCAATCTTCGTGCCATCAACGTGACACCGCATGTGACGCAGAACCAGGCCGTCACCAAAACCGGCAAGAACCGCAACAGCGCCATCGACGGACGAACCACGCGGCATCCGGGATACGGCATGTCACAATCGCGCCGGGCGATGATCGAGTGCATCTTCGGTTGGGGCAAGCAGCACGGGACCATGCGCAAGACCAAACATCGCGGCATCGGTCGCGTCGCCGCCGATTTCCTGCTCAATCTGATCGCCTATAATCT
>NZ_JBEGDB010000630.1:0-1017 GCF_043638955.1 Bradyrhizobium sp. 31Argb
GGCCGACAGCACCTTGGTGCGCCCAGGAATGTTGCCGCCGATCATAAGCACGATGCCGAACGTGCCTATCGCATGCGTAAAGCCAAGCATGGCGCCTGTCAGAACACCCGTTCGCGCCACAGGCAAGGCGACCGTGAAGAAGGTATATAACGGTGAGGCGCGCAGAGTGGCAGCGACTTCCAGCCGGCGGTCACCCATCGCAGCGAAGGCGTTGCGGATGGGCTGCACCACCAAAGGCAGAGCTGACAAAACCGATCCGACCACGAGCCCTGTAAAGGTGAAGGCGAGCGTGGCCCCGCCCCAGAGAGAGGCGAGAAGGCCACTCGGGCCGAGCAGGGCCAGCAGATAGAAACCGAGTACTGTTGGCGGCAGCACCAGCGGCAGCGGGATGATCGTGGCGACCGCCTCAGCCCAAAGGCTCTTCGAGCGCGCTATCCACCACGCGAGCGGCGTGCCAAGGACCAGCAGGATCACGGTCGTCAGGCTCGCGAGCTCGATCGTGAGCCGGAGCGATTCCCAGAGCTCTGGCGAAAAAGCCATCCATGCGTCAACTCTAGCTTTGCACGTAGCCACCCCGCGCGATAATCGCGTGGAGTTTTTGCCATTTGAGAAAGTCGACGAAGGCGGCCGACAGTTTATTGTAGGTGCCAGTCTCCAACAGCACGGCGTCTTGCCCATAAGACTCCTGCGCCACCAGCCAGCGGCAACGGATTTTGCTGTTTGTAAGCTCGGGCGGCGCGACAAATCCGAGTTCGGCATTGCCGGTCTCGGGTTGATAGGCGTGTGTGATGCTGGCGCCACCGGCCTTATTTGGCTGAATCGCCGCACTGACACCTAGCACTTTCGTTACCTGCACCGCCGTTGCGCCATCATAAGGTGCGGCGGCCGGATTGCAGATCGATGATTTTGCCACAGACATCTGAAATGGACCCGCGGAGCAGGACCGCTTGAACCGGTTTGTTAGTTGGAAACTGACCGCTCCTGATCCCTTTCTATCACGCAGCCAGAGACGCTGTC
>NZ_JBEGDB010000631.1:0-1008 GCF_043638955.1 Bradyrhizobium sp. 31Argb
GCCTCGCTCGAGCATCGCTCGAGATCGTCCTGCATGCTCCGCCCAAGCAGCGACAGCACGGGCTCATGATCGAATCCCGCGCATCTTGCGCCGTCGGCGTTGATCAGCGGGCGCCTTATCAGGAGCGGATCGCTGAGCATCAGCGCGAGTGCGCTCGCCGCGTCGCTCGCGTCGGGATTGATTTCGCCTGACTTGATACGGGGCGCGGCGCGGTTGAACCAGGATCCGATCGGCGTATTGCCGAAGAACTGGCGCAGTTCCTCCGCGCGCCACGGCTCCTTCAAGATATCCTTGGCAATCACGTGGTGGCCCGCGACCTTCAGCGCCTGCATCTGGCGCGCGTTGGTGGCGCAGTCGGGTTTTTGATAGAAGATGATCGTCGCCATGGCCTGGCCTAACTCAGCACCCTGAGCTGCACGATGGGCGCGGTGGCGCCCCGTTCGAGAATACCATCGACCTTCTTGCGGACGGCTTCCAAGGTGAGAGGCTTGATAAGCACGCCGTGCGCGCCCGCCTTGATGCCTTCGACCGCGGTGGGCTCGTCGGATTTGTCGCAGACGATCAGGATCCGCACCTCGGGAAAATGGGCCGCCAATTGGCCGATCAACGGCGGCCCCTTTTGCCCCAAAAAGGAGGCGCCGAGTAGCACCACATCCGGCTTCAACCAATCGATGCCCCTGACAAAAGCCTCTTCCGGCGTTGCAAGCTCGTGCGTCTCGATCTCGTCATGCAGCATAAGTTGCAAAGTCACGCGGGTGATCTCGTCATCGTCGACCACGAATACCCGTCGCTGGCCCTCCGCCTTCGAGGTTTCGACATCTTGCTGCACTGTCGCTCTCCTGAAAATCGCGCCGACAAAGCGGCTTGCAAGAGCAATTAGCAATTTCCGTTCCACGCATGAACGCATCGAAAGGGCCCGCGCCAAGCCGGTTTTTGCCCGTTTGATGCTTGCGATCCTTGTTCGGCTTCTGACAGCGGCACAATTGCTGTCACCTTCAAAACACCTGG
>NZ_JBEGDB010000632.1:0-1006 GCF_043638955.1 Bradyrhizobium sp. 31Argb
GACCCCATGGGGTCAGTCCGCTGACCCCGCAAACCTCTCACAGAGGCGCTCTTACACAAAACTTCTGACACTCCCCTTTCGCTGCCTCTGATCGGCAACGGGCAGTCGAGCGTCAACATCGCACCACAGCACTTGCTCAGGCTGATCGTGCTCGCACTCGTGGACTACGGCAGAAGGACAGGTCTCCCGAAAGAGGTGAACATCATCGTGCCGGAGGACTGCTTCGAGGCGCTCGACATTCGGGAGATTAGGCGCGACTGGAGGAAACGATAGTGGCCTATCGCAACGGCACGTACATCGCATTCCACGCTGGCGGCACGGCGGACCCTACGGCCTCCGACATAAAGTACTATCGAATGCTCAAGGCGTGGCACGAGCACGACGACATCGAATTCGAGTTCATAAATAGCCACGACAAGGTGGCCGGTGTTCGGGACACCAGCACGAAAGCAACGTTACGACGCAGCCTCGTTGAACGACTGAACAAATCAAAGAACATGGTGCTCATCATTGGTTCGACAACGCGTTTTGACACGGACTGGGTTCCGTTCGAGATCGGCTACGCAGTTGACAGCTGCAAGATTCCGATTATCGCCACTTACATCGGCTACGAGTGGATTACCGTTCCGGCGGAACTGCGCTCATTGTGGCCGCCTGCGTTCGCTTCTCGGATAGATAGTGGGACTGTTCGGGCAATACATATTCCCTTCAAGCAGAAGGCAATCGACGACGCCATTCGCCAATTTAATCACGACAACATGCCATCGACGCCGCTGAACCACTATACCGTAGAGGCCCACCGCTCCTTTGGAATAGCGATCTGACCACGCCACGGGCGGGCCTGTTCGTTCTTGCCCGCACGCTCTCTTATCTTCAGGTGTGCATCCCGGCCCTCGCAACGAAGTCCATCGCCTCCTGAACGGGAAATCCCCCCTAGGCCGTGTGGACTCTTGGGATTCTCAAATCAGATTGAACGTGATTCAAGGCTTTCTTTTAGGAGGAAGCC
>NZ_JBEGDB010000633.1:0-995 GCF_043638955.1 Bradyrhizobium sp. 31Argb
GTCCGGTTTGATGAGCGGGGAGAGGAAACGGAACGCGCAACAAGCGCATCACCGCGCCTCTCCTCGACTCTACTCAAACGAAACAAGACCGATGTGGCGGACGCAGAAGCCATTTGCGAGGCCGTCACCCGTCCGACAATGCGGTTCGTACCCGTCAAGACTGCGGAACAGCAAGCAGCCGGCATGATTTTGCGAACGCGAGAGCTGCTGATAAAGCAACGCAGCCAGACTGCAAATGCCCTGCGCGCTCATATGGCCGAATTAGGCATTATCGCGGGACAGGCATGGCAAGCATTGCAAAACTCCTGGTGCTTCTCCGGGATGAGGATAACAACAGAATCCCTTGCGCCGCCCGGTTTGCCCTGATCCAATTCGCTGAGCAGATTGAGGTGCTTACAAGCCGCATAGAGAAGCTCGACAAAGAAATTTTGGCTGCCGTCAGGAAGGACCCCGATGCGAGACGTCTGATGAGCATACCCGGTGTCGGTCCTCTCATCGCCGCCACCGTTCGGACATCAGTCTTGGATCCTCAGGGCTTTGCGACCGCACGAGATTTTGCGGCTTGGACGGGACTAACACCGAGAGCACAGTCGAGCGGCGGGAAAGAAAGACTCGGGGCGATATCAAAGCGGGGAAATAGGCAACTACGAACGCTCTTAATCGTCGGTGCGACCTCTATCATCAAACTTGCCAAACGAGGCTTGAAAGTCCCGCTCTGGATTCGGACAATGCTGCAAAGACGGCCAGTCAAGGTAGTATCGGTGGCGCTTGCCAATAAAATTGCGCGCACCATTTGGGCCCTCCTGGTCAGAGGCGGCATCTATCAGGCGCCGGCAGCAATGCTGAAATCCTAATCTGAAGAGCTCACCGGCAGAAGTAGAGAGCTGCCGAGGAGGCAAGTGCGAATCTGGATGAACCTTGCATATTTCACTGATGGTGAGCAGCGATTTCGCGCGATCATGAGCGCCGAATTCAGACGATCGTGAGCAGCCCGC
>NZ_JBEGDB010000634.1:0-989 GCF_043638955.1 Bradyrhizobium sp. 31Argb
CAAAGCTCGCGCCAAACTCGGCCGCGCCTATCCAGCCACCCCCAAAGAGTCAAAATCACTGTGATAGACCACTAGATCAATTAACATCCTGTCCGCAAGTCTGCTCGCCAATAGCGCCTTGCCCCGATCGTTGGCGCTCGGCAAGCAATGAAGCGCCTGGCGCGATCAATTGGCGATGTCCAAGCACTTGGCTACACCGGAACAGGACGAGGCTTGATGAAATAGCGCTCGACAGCGAACCAACTGGCGCGACACAAGAGCGGCCGGCGCGACGTCACATTTTTTCCCAGAACCTTATGTTAACTATTCCCTCGATCGGCACGGCCGGATGTACGCCGTGACATCACGGGGAGCCCCGGCTTTCAGGCCGGGGTTTTTCGTGAGTTTATCGTTCCGCGCTGTGACGTGTGGTGCTCCAGGGGGAAGGGGCGCTAGCGATCAATTACTGATCGGATTGGATATTCACCAATATCTCCCCGGCGACGATTTCGGGATCTCCAAGATCGAGGTCATGCAGACTCGCTTGAACGAACTCCAAGACCTTTGTGTTCGCTGCATTGGCGCTTTCGCAATCCTCGAATATCAACACAGCGACACCGACGCCTTCACCTGCGTCCAGCACATAGTACGATCTGAATCCATGCGATTCCCTTAGGATCTGACCGATTCCGCTTTTCGTCCGGCGGGCGGCATCCGCAACCGAACGAACCTTGGCGTACTTGCGAATGACCATGTACATTGAAGCACCACGCGTCTCATTTCTATCCTACGCATCAAAGCATATGAGGTCGGTGCTGGACTAGGTCCTGGTTCCAAGAACGGGCCTGCTGCGACTTGGCTACGTCAAGCCAAGCATCACGGATCCCGCATCCAAACTGGGCTTGCTGGCGTTTGCGGAAGTTTCGATTGGCCGATAGCGCATTGCCTCATCAAGAATGTTACCGGAGAACTGACCGTCAGGATTGGGGCGGCGACACCGAATCGGATCG
>NZ_JBEGDB010000635.1:0-977 GCF_043638955.1 Bradyrhizobium sp. 31Argb
GCCACTCTGCTCTGGATAAGGTAACTGTCCACACGGCCTAGAGCGTGATGACTTTTCTTCGAATCGTCATCCCGCTCAGCTCTTTGTTTGAGCATGATCTTTTTCGGGAAACCGGTCTCCGCTTTTCCGGATCATGCTCTAGCCGGTTACACAGCGCGCGAGGACCTCGATCGCTGATCGATCAACGGCGGGACGAATCGCGCCGGCACTCCGTCGGAGTGACTCCGAAGCGGCCGCGGAACCGCTGGTTGAAGTAGGAGACCTCGCCGAAGCCGCATGCGAGCGCGATCTCGCTGATCTTGAGACGATCTCCCTGCTCGCTCGTAAGCATGTGCCGCGCCTGCTGCAACCGGCGCTCCAGCAGGCGCTCCGTGAAGCTCTGGCCCGTCTCCTGCAAGAGATCCTGCACATATCTGGTCGAGAGACCGAGATGGCGGGCAACGTTCGCTGCCGAGAAACCGGCACTCATGAAGCTTCGATCGATCTCGGCAATAATGTCGTTAATACGCGATGCCCGCAGGCCACGCGTCGTAGCGATCTGCGCGGCATCACCGCGCGCGCCGAGCACCAGCGCGATCAGGTCGAGAAGAGTCGTGCGAATATGCGCGTCAAGCTGCGGGTCGTGCGGCGCACGCGACAGCTTCACGACGCTTTCGATATAGCGCCGCAGGTGCGCAACGGCCGGTCGCTGCGGATCGAGAGGCCGCGCCAACAGGTCGTCCGCCTGGCCGACGAGGGCCGCCAGCCGCTCCCTGGAGACCGTCAATGTCGTCCAGGCGAAGGGCGCATCGGAGCTCATGTCGGCGGGCATGCCGTTTGTCCCGAGAAATGCGCCGCCGGAAGCAAGATTGGCTTCGCGGTTTGACTGATCCACCCGCAGCGTGCCCGCGCCGCGATGGAACACTAGGCCGTGTGGACTCTTGGGATTCTCAAATCAGATTGAACGTGATTCAAGGCTTTCTTTTAGGAGGAAGCCT
>NZ_JBEGDB010000636.1:0-969 GCF_043638955.1 Bradyrhizobium sp. 31Argb
CGCCAATACTGGATGCCGATCCGCTACGCACGCGCCCGCTGATCACTGCGGACGTGGGAGCTCTTACCGCTTACCCTGCACTGGGACTATTTGCGACCGCAGGATTGCGCCAATCCGTACCAGAGTCCATTGGCCGGGGCGTGCCGCCTAGCTGCTTGCCAGCAATGTCCGAGAAGAGCCACAAGCGGATTTATGCACCGCAGCTAACATCGCGGTCGTTCGACAATGGCATCAGCGACTTTGCGGGCTGCGTGCGCTCATTCGCTGAGCGCCGGTGAGGCCCATGACGTTCGACTTGCCGGAAAACTGCTGTCTCGTCCGAAATCCGGGTCAATGCTGCTTGCCGACCGCGGCTATGACGCCGACTGGATCAGGGAGCTTGCCGTGAAGAAGGGCGCGTGGGCCAACATCCCGCCGAAAAGCAACCGCAACGATCCAATCTGCTTCAGCCCTTATCTCTACTGCGCTCGCAGCCGGGTCGAACGGTTCTTCAACAGGATCAAACAATTTCGTCGCGTGGCGACGCGCTACGACAGGCTTGCCGCCAACTACCTTGCCTTCGTTCAACTCGCGTCAATCGGGCTATGGCTGCGTCTTAATGAGCCCACGTCCTAATGTCGGTTCACGCCGGCGGGCTTTTCTTGCTTTCAGAACCATATCCGCGCTCATCAAGGTAGGCGCGCAGGATCTTGCGGATCGCTTCCGTCCGCGTCAGGCTTAAGCCTTGGCTGCGCTGATCGGATATGAAGGCGTCGAGATCAACGTCTCGAACATCGAACAGCATCCCCTCCAGATGATGCACGCCGGCCTGGAGCCGTTTTGATATTTGGACCAAGCCCTCCTCACTGAGCGTTAAATCTTCGTCCTTGGCCGTCGCAAATCGAATGTATCTGGCTAGCATTACAGTTGTCTTTTTGTTTTGAAGTGCGCGCGCTGGGCGGCGGCCTGGTGAGCTCTACGCCAAAGTGA
>NZ_JBEGDB010000637.1:0-966 GCF_043638955.1 Bradyrhizobium sp. 31Argb
CTCGTGGGGGGACACGCGCTCTCTTTCGTGGTCAAGCCGCTCCGGAAGGCCTCCGTTACCAAGCTGGCTTGCCGCCGATGCGCAGTTCAGCGTACCGTACCGGCTAGAGGTGTGGGCGGCGATCTCCAGCACAGCGGCATAACGCGCCGCTCGCTATGCCTAAGGCTCGATTTGGAATCGGTATATTCGTCCAGGCCAACGGGCGTCTCGCTGGTTCACGGCCCTGAAGCGCCAGAGTAGGTATCGCGCGTTTCGCGCCGACAAAGCGCGAAACGAGCAATTAGAGGATCACGCCCATGATCACCACCCTCGCGGATATCGATCCGAAGCGCGTTGCGGCAATCCTCCACCGGTCGGAACAGGATGCTTATAAGCTGCTCGCCGACTTAGCCCAGGAGTCTCATGCGACAAGGCGTGCACGTCATTGGTTTTGTTCAGAAAAAACTGAAGGGCGCGACGGCATAAAAACCATGGTCGCGCTCGACATTGCGACAGGGCACGAGATTTCGATCTGCCAGCCACTCGGCAGCGGCGCCATATCCTGCAAGCTTGATGCTAGTGGGTTTGCCGACGCCGCAGTTGTAGTGGCCCGCGCGACCAAGCGGCGCGTCGATCTCCTCGTGATTAACAATTCTCCGAGCAGGAGCCCCGGCCGGGGGACGAATTTGTCGATGCGGTCATCGCTAGCGTGCCATTCCTCACCACCGTCCGGAAAAATGCCTTGCTGACTCGCGGACTTTCACCGGGATGTCGGCATAACGCTGTGGTGCGAGCGCCAGGTCGTAGAGGGATGATGGCGCGACATCGCCCGCCGCCGCGCATCCGCGCGCAATCCATCCGGTCACGACGATTTAGTGATGATTCCATCCGGCAGCTTCATCACGGCCGAGAGAGCATCGCCGATCTTGCCCCGAGATTATCCACCACGATCGATGGAAAAAAGCCGTCACTGCCGGCTTCCGCTCC
>NZ_JBEGDB010000063.1:0-33182 GCF_043638955.1 Bradyrhizobium sp. 31Argb
ACAGATCAAAGCTTCGCAGCCATGATCCATCTGACCGCTGCCGTGATAAACTCCCGATGAATCCCAACAGACCCTAGGCATGTACGCTTGTCTGCAACCGATATTTTTTTCATTCGCGGCTCGGCCGGTTGGCGGCGCGCCCGTAATCCCGGTGTCGCATTCCGCGGCCAAGGTGGTCTCGATCACGCTTTTTCGGGCACAAGCTATGGCTGAAGGCGACATGAGCTCTATTCCGGGTCGACCCTCTCCTTTTCGGCGCCGGAATCCGGTGGTTCGGCCGAAACCGTGGACGGGGGTGCCCAGCACCGCTTCACTTTCTTTAGTGGAAGATGTCGATCATGTGCAGATTTACGGCCAGTCTTGTCATCATCGTTGGCTTGCTTCTACCTCAGTCCGCCTCGGCCTGGGGGCCTGACGGACATCGCCTTGTCGGGTCCATAGCCGACCAGCTGCTCAGCCCGAGCGCGAGGCAGCAAGTGAAGGCGCTATTGGGCGTCGACCTTCGGGAAGCCGGCCCATGGCTTGACTGCGTCAAGAGCGTGCACCGGCAGGCCGACGGCAGCCTCGCGTATGTCGAGGATCCGCTTTACGAGCCGCCTTGCACCCCCTTTGCGAACGACCGTGCCGCGATGGTCGACTATGCCGGCAGGAATTGGATCGATTGCGTCTACCCGGAAGGAGCGAGCGCGGCCTCGAACCTGGGCTGCCACAATACCTATCACTTCGACGACATTGCCCTGCAGCGGGACAGGTTCGACCGAAACTATGCCGGCACCAGCGAACACGACCTGGTCGCTGCGACCAACGCCGCCATCGCCGTGCTCCTCGGACGTCCTGCTCCTCCGCCCTTCGACATCAAGGACAAGAAGGAGGCACTCTTGATGCTCGCCCACCTCGTCGGTGACATGACGCAACCTCTTCACTTGGCTGCGCCGTACCTCGGTCCCGACGGAAATCTCGTTGATCCGGATGTCACGCATACGATCGATCCGTCCACCGAAACCGCTGGCGGCAATTGGATCCATGACCCGAAAGTCACCAAGGGAAGCGATGCATTCCATCACGCATGGGACGACACGCCTGCAGATCTCGGCGACACCGCTCAGCAGTCCTTGGTGGACGCAGCCAAGGCAGTGCCGGTCGACACGGATCGGATCGAGAATTGGGCTGCGATCTGGGCGACGGATACGATCGTGGAATCGAAGAAAGCGATGGCGAACGTCACCTACAAGAAGATCGGCCCAAGGAAATGGACGATCGCGTACTCGGACCGAGACACCTATCTGAAGGACGCGGACACGCTCAAGAGGCAGCAACTCGCGAAGGGCGGCGCCAGATTGGCGGAGATCGTGAATAGGCTCTTCCCTTGAAGTTCTTAGGACGCCTCGGCAGCGTCATGGAGCACCGCAACAAGAGCGGGCGGCAAACGTGCGACGGCCTCTGGCAGCGTTCAATGCGCATAAAAATACATTGCATAAGGGCTGTCGATCAATCTAAGCTTGTAGGTCATTGTCTCGCGGAAGATTGGAAGTAGTAATTCTCGACAGCAGTCGCGCTTGCGGCTCGACCACGGCTGGATCTGGCATTTGAGGCACGGTAGCGACACGACTTGATCGTGATCAACATCGCTTCATCCCCGAATGGGCAATCCGTCGTCCGAATTTTCCGTTGGCGACGACGGCGGTGCAGCTTGCCCGGAAGATTCTGACGAAATCGTCGTCGTGCGGGTGCGATCACGGATGACGGATTTGAGCAAATGGGCGGTTCTGCTGAAGGCAAAGTTCAACTCCTCGTCAAGGCCGCCGGCGAATTCACGCCCAAGCCCCTCAAGCTCGGCTTGAAATCGGAAGTCAGGTTCAAATCCAGACCATTGTTCAAGAGCATCGCCCCAGGCGGTTTGAGCGTTGCGGGTCAACCCAACTGGTATGTGCTCGAGACCGATCTACCAGCCACCGGGGTCAATCAATGGGACCTCTGTCATGCGATGAAGCACCAAGGCCAGTCGCTCGCTGCGGGTGGTGTCGAAATCATCGAGCCCGATCTGGAGCAGCGTTGGCCGATCGGTCCGACAGCGCGAATGCAAACTGACTTCGCCATCCGAGATGGGGATCCGCACGCCCAAGACCCGTCCTTCCCTCGGGAGAAGGACGATTTTTGGTTTCGCGATGCGGCACACGGCCAATTCGAGGCGTTGGGCAAGATCGCAGACCCGGGGGCTGGGAAGCGCATCCGGATCGCGCATCTCGATACCGGGTTCGATCCGGGCCATTCGACCAGGCCAGCCTTCTTGAGTTTGGGCGAACAACGCAACTTCGTCGACGAGGAGTTTCCCAACGACGCAACCAATCGTTCCGATGGCGTCTTCAACAATTTCAGTCACGGCACCGGCACGCTAAGTATTCTGGCGGGCAGAGCCGTCGCTGGCCGCCAATTCGGCTGTTCGCCGACCGCGGAAATCATTCCAATTCGCGTCGCAAACCGCGTGGTTCTGTTCAGGAACAGCGCGATCGCGGAGGCGCTCGACTACGTTCATGGGCTTTGCCGTAAGAAGGAAACGTTCGTCCACGTGGTGACGATGAGCATGGGAGGGCTACCGTCCGCGGCTTGGGCCGAAGCCATCAACGCGCTCTACGACATAGGTGTGTTCGTCGTGACCGCCGCCGGCAACAACTACGCGAATCTGCCGTCGCATTTCATCGTTTATCCCGCACGCTTCGCCAGGGTCGTAGCGGCATGTGGAAGCATGGCGGACGGGAAACCGTACGCCGATCTTCCTCCAACGCAGATGGCGGGTGACTACGGACCCATCAAGAAGATGGACACCGCCATGTCGGCCTACACCCCGAACACGCCTTGGGCGCGGTTCGGCGAACCGAACGTCGTCGATTTCGACGGGGCAGGAACGTCCGCGGCTACCCCGCAGATCGCCGGAGCGGCTGCTCTTTGGATCCAGTACAACAGGGCGGCGTACGACGCCTACGACAAGCCTTGGCAACGGGTCGAGGCTATCCGGGCTGCGTTGTTCGACACGGCGGACAAGAACTCGGCTCCCAAGGACCACTTCGGACACGGAAAGCTCAGAGCGAAGGTTGCGGTCGAGGCGCCGGCACCGACCGGTCTGCATATGCTGCCGCCGGATGATACCAGCGGTGCCTTTCTCGACATTCTGTTCGGACGCGGCGTCGCATCCCCTGACCCGATGGTTCGATTGGAACTTGCGCAGATTCTGCAGGCGAGCGGTTTGGAAGCCAAACTTGAGGGTGGCAACAACGCGTCGAGCGTTGCCGGCCAAGTCCTCGCCATGCCTTCCATCTCTTCGCCGCTTCGCGCCGCGCTGTCGCACGTACAGCTACAGCCGACGGCCGCCGCTGAAATCCCCCCGCAGAAGGTGAGGCCAGCGGAGGCCCTCAACGTGAAGCTTGCGATGGCTCCGGAGATAGCGGAGCCGGCGTTCCGCAAGCTTCGCGTATTCGCCTATGATCCTTCGCCCCAGACGGATCCCGAACTGTTCGGCATCAACCAAGCGACCGTCTACCTGCCATGGGAAAGCGGTCTCCAGCCGGGGCCGGTCGGTGAATATCTGGAAGTCGTCGACGTGGATCCGGCCAGCCAGTGCTGCTACGCACCGGTGGATCTCAACCATCCGCATCTTCTCGCCAACGACGGACACGCTCCTTCCGAAGCCAATCCGCAGTTTCACCAGCAGATGGTATACGCAGTCGCGATGCGGACGATAGCCCGCTTCGAACGAGCGCTCGGCCGTAAGGCGCTGTGGGCGCCGCGCTATTTCAGAGACCACAACGGAAATTTCGTGGACAGCACTTACATTCAACGCCTGCGCATATATCCGCACGCGATCCGAGAGCGAAACGCCTATTACAGCAGCCAGCGGATGGCGCTGCTGTTCGGCTATTTCGGGGCCAACAGCAGCTACGCTGGGAACGCACTTCCGGGATCGCAGATCTTTTGCGCGGTCTCCCACGACATCATCGCTCACGAAACCACTCACGCTCTCTTGGATGGCCTTCATCCTCGATTCCAGGAAGCCACCAATCCTGACGTTCTGGCGTTCCACGAAGCTTTCGCGGACGTCGTGGCTCTTTTCCTGCACTTTTCGATGCCGGAGTCTCTGCTCCAGCAGGTCAAGCGCACGAGGGGCGACCTCTTTCAAGAAAGTCTTCTCGGCCAGCTTGCTGTTCAATTCGGCGAGTCCAGCGGTATGCACGGCGCGCTGCGTAGCGCCATCGGCGGCAAGAACGAAAACGGTGAATGGCAGCAGGCGCCGGTAAGTCGGCTCGACTACGAGAACGCCAAGAACGATGGAGATCCACACGCGCTCGGGTCGATCCTGGTATCCGCGGTCTTCGCGGCGTTCATCACGATCTACAAGGGCCGCAGCGCCGATCTGATGCGGCTGGCGACTAACGGAACCGGGATATTGCCGGCAGGGGAAATCTCGCAAGATCTGGCCGTTCGCCTGGCTAACGAGGCTTCCACCGTCGCGAACCAGGTGTTGAACATCTGTATCAGAGCGCTCGACTACGTTCCTCCCATCGACATCACATTCGGCGAATACCTAAGGGCGCTCGTAACGGCAGATCGAGACCTGGTGCCTAACGACGACCGCGGCTATCGCGTCGCTTTCATCGCCGCCTTCCGGGACCGCGGCGTCTTCCCGACCGACGTTCGCCATCTCGCCGAAGACAGTCTGGTATGGCTGCCGCCGCCGATAGGAACGGATTGGGCCAACGAGTTCGCCTCGCTGGTCGAGACGCTCAAGCTGGACTGGAATCTGAACTCTGATCGGCGGAAAGCCTACGAGACGTCGCAAGAGAACCAATGGAAGGTCCGCGAGTGGATCGTGAAGCCGGAGAGGAAGCCATTCCTCGACGCGATGGGCTTCGAGCCTCAGGCAGCGAAGACCCAGATAGGCCCGATGACGGGAGAAATGCGGCCGATAGAGGTGCATTCCGTGCGGCCGACGCGTCGCACGGCACCCAACGGATCGAGCCATTCCTGGCTCATCGTAGAGATCACGCAAACCTTCCGCTGCTTGCCGGACGGAGAGCGGTATCGCGGAGGCTGTACGCTCATCGTCGATCTGAATACCAACAAGCCCAGATACTTTATCCGCAAGCGTCTCCGCGGAGGCAGTGGAGCGCTCGTTCAGCAGGCGGCTCGCATCGCCGCGGCGACCCGCGCCGCCGAGCGTGGCGTCGATTATGTCTCTTCGGGCGACGCTTCCGCGAGCCGCGAAGCATTCGCACTCCTTCACAGAGAATGAGGTGGGTTGCACCCATGGCCAAGAAAAAGCGCACGGCTAAGACCTCTGTCGCGAAGAAGGCGCGAGTGAAGGCTTCGGCTTCGAAGTCGGCAAGGAAGGCGAGAGCGTCGCGGCCGAAGGTCGAAGTGAGGTCCAATGCTTCCGCCGCGCCCGGTCGATCCGGTGCGACCGTCCGAGTTTATCGGCAAGGCCTCGGCGACTGCATTCTCGTCAGTCTGCCTAAGCAGGACGGAACGGAGTTTCGTCTGATGATCGATTGCGGCGTCGCAGTGGCGAACATAACCCGGCGGCGCTTGTGTTCCAGCACGAACGAGATGCTAGTGCCGTTCGGCTTCTTGGTGTCGGCCGCGTCGCGGTCGCGCGCCAGCGCCTCGACATTCTGCACCGTCGGCAGCGGAATGACCCGTTTAGCAAGTACGGCTTCCGGAGGGTGGTTGAAGTCGATGATCGCCTTTGACCAATCATTCATGAAGGCGACGAGCTTCTCGCGCGGCGGACCGAGCAGGGTCAACACAGCACCAGAGGAGAGGCGAAAGGACGGAAGCTTGCCGCTCCCCTCGATCATCACGGGGCCGTCGCTCAGCGTTGTGTTCCAGCCGTGGCCGCGGTCGTGAACGAGCTTGGCGAAGCTTATTCCTTGCGGGACATTGAGCGTGGGGATCGGCTTCTCGGTGCGCGGAGCCGGGCGGAGCCCCGCGGCGAGCTTGAGATGGCGCATCTCGTTGAACCAGACTTCTCGTACCGTCGGCGCGTCGTCCGCGCTCACCAGGTCGAGCAATCCCTCGATATGATCCGCATCCACATGGGTGAGAACCATCAGGTCGATGGTCGGGCCGGGGCGCGGCGCAAGGCCGGCGATCAGCGGGCGCAGGTAATCGCGTGCCGTCGCACTCCGGCCGCCGTCGACCAGCAGGCGGTGCGTGCCGGCAGCGCTCGCGGTCTCGACCAGAAAGCAATCGCCGTCCGCGGCGGGCAGCATGGTGATGCGAAACATGGCGCGCCTCTCGTTAGAATGCGAATGGGATTCTCGTTCCGAACAGCAACGGCACGACGATCAGGACCACGTTCCAGCCGATCAGTGTGTCCATCAAGGTGGGGTTCAGTAGCGGCGAGCGAAATCGACGCGCCTCGAGGTCGCTGATGAAGGTCGCGAGCCCGCGGCGTTCATCGCCCGTACGCGGGTCGCCGGGGTCGAGCGCGCGCAGATCCTCTCCCGCTTCCTTCAGCTGCTGGTCGAGCGCGTCCCGCGCCCCGGCGCCGCCGTAGATCGCATCGAGCCGGCGGTGGAATGAGCGCACCGGCAGGCGCGCGGCGAACACGAAAATCGTGAGCGATACGAGCCATAACCCGAGAAACCACCATTGATAAAGGGCGCGATAGTCCGACAGGTCAAGCGACCGTCCGGCCGGCGTTTTATCCAGGCCGAAATGCCACACGATCCACCAGGCAGCGAACCAGTGGCAGAGCGCCATGCTGGTGAACACCGCGAACCAGAAAACCCCTTCGAGGCTGCGCATCGCGTCGCGGGCGGCGGGCGTGGCGAGGCTGACGATCCTGATGTCGTGTCGCTCCATGACTTGGCCGAGATGGCCGTATCCGATGAGCCGTCCGAGTGTCGACCCGATCAGCAGGCCGGCGCCAGGCATGACCATGCCAAGGACAATCTGCTGCCCGGTGTCGGCGCTGAAAGTCCAATCGAAGCCCTGGCTGTAGGCGACAGAAAAGAAGATCGGGACCATGATGATCGCGATGATGATCGCCGTGCGCCTCGTCCACGCCCGCATCGTCTGTCGGAAATCGCCACGAAATGCCGACCAGGTCTCGCTCGAGCGAACCGATACGCCGGCGCCCTCGCTCAGGCGTTCGACCGCTTTCTCGACCCGATGCCCGATGCGGAAGGCCCACCACAGCGCCGGGATCGCACCCGCGCCGGCGAGCACCGGCATGATGTCGAGACGTGCGCCGCCGTAAAGGTAGTCGAGAAGGTTGAAGAAGAAAAAGGTCAAAGTGAGCCACGCCAACCCGACGAAGACCCATTCCATCCACGCGAAGGAACGCAACGGCGCTAGTATGGAGCCCGTTTGCATCAGGCTCCTCCGGTCGCGACTTTCAGGTCCGCAGGCGACGAGAACAGCGTGTCGATGAACGGCAACGCGCGCGTAGCCTCGCCAGGTATTTTCAGGGCAGCAGCGATCGCCGCCGCTGGCTTGCCGCCGTGCTGAGTAGCGAGCGCGAGCCAGCGCCAGAATTCGTCGATGGTCGGCTTGCGGGCGAGCTGCTTGGGGCCGAGATCGACCCAGAACGCCGCCGCGGCTTCGATCAACGCTGTGTTGGGCACGTCGAACTCTTTCAGGCGGGCGGTCAGAATCCGCTTCGACACGCTTAGATCGAGCTCGATGCGATGAATGACGCAACGCCGCAGAAACGGATCGGGCAGCCGGCGCTCCGCGTTCGATGTGATGACGATGATGGGCCGTATGTCGGCCGGACAGATGACCGCCTTGTCGATCTCCTGGATCGTGAACCGCATCTGGTCCAGCTCGAGCAGCAGATCGTTGGGAAAATCGCGCGGTGCCTTATCGATCTCGTCGATCAGCACTACGCTCGGCAGCTTCGGCGGAGCCCCGCGCCAGCCGAACGCCTTTCCGAGCGGTCCCGGCTGAAGGAATTCGTCCTTTGGAACCTCCTCGCCGTCGTGATCCTTGGCGAGTTGGGATTTCCGGTACCACGAGACCGCATCGAACTCGTAGCAGACGTCTCGTGCGCGCGAGTCGGACTTGACATTGAACTCGTGGAAATGGTCGGTTAGCTGGAGGCGGATCCGCGATCCACCAGGCGGCGAGCGTCTTGCCGCTCCCCGGCTCGCCGGTAAGCAGGAGCGGACGTCCGAGCGACAGAGCGACGTTGACGGCCGCGAGCAGCGGGCCGGTCGCCTGGTAGTTCTTCGCGAACTCCCGATAGGGGCGGGCGAAGGAAGCGACGCGTTCATTGCGCCGCATGAGCGCATCGTCGCGATCGAACGCGCCTTCCTTGATCAGCTCGAACTCAGCCATTCTGCTCTCCCTGTTTCGTGCCGCGTCGCGACCAGCGGATCATTTGCGCCTGCTTTTCGAGCCTGGCGTGGATGAGCCGGAACATCCCGCTGGTTTCCTGCGCCAGCTCATTCGCCTTTGCGTCGATCTCGTCCGGTGCGTAGTTGTAGAACAGCCGGAATTGCGCCATATGCGCTGCGAGCTCGCGCGGCGCTACCGGCCCCAGCAGCTCGGTGATGAATCCGTCGCCGGCGAGCGTCGGCCCCTCGGCCACGGTGTTTTCGTCATTGAAGGCGAAGCAAAGCACGACATGGACATTGCCGCCCTGCGTATCGATCGCGGTATGCAGCCTGCGCCAGTTCTTGAGATAGTCGTTGATCGCTGCGAGATTGGCGCGCGTGAACGGGCCGTGCACGAACAGCAGGACCGTGCGCGGCTTGCTGAGCCGGATCGCCTCGTCGCGGATGCGCTTGTGGTTCACGGTCGTCACATCGTCCGGATCGAGCGGCCGGCCGAGAATGGCGATGAGGATGCTGGCGAGGTCGTCCTTCTCCGACTCGCTTGCTGGCCTCGGATCGAGTTGGAGGTCGACGCGTAGCTCGACCGTGTTCCAGTCCGGAAACGTCTCCGCCAGATGGTCAATGAAGCGCCGCGTGAACACGTCCAGGCTCTGCTCGGGCGGGCCCTTCCACACCACCACATGCGGCGCCGCTGGCGGCAGCCGAAGGCGCGGCCCGAGTTGGTCCGCGATGCTGGACAGCGCGCTCGTGCGGTCGACGCGCATTGGGAAGTCGCCGGCGGATTCAAGGTCGGGGACCTGCCGTTCCTCGGTGCCGAGCGCCGACCACAATTCGTACTGGACCGAGATCACAGTGGTGGCCCAGCGTCCCGCCAGCATGGGCGGCGGCGACGTCGACAGCACGTCGCGGATTGCGGCATGCGGCGCATGCCCGCCGATCACCACGGCGGGCAGGGCTTTTTCGGCGATTGCCCGGCTGTCGGCGACGGCTGCGAGGGTTCGTGTGGCAAGCACGGTCGCGGCCAGCGGCGAGAGCAGGCGGAGGAAGCTGTTACGCTCGGCGGAGGCGCTCTGGCACGCATTCACCCAGACGACCGGCGCAAAACGCGTGACATCCCGCAGGTTCTGCACAGCATCGCAAATCTCGCCTACATCGACGTGCCGTGTGACCTTACCGTGGTCGAACCAGAATACGGTCGAGTTCCCGGAAGGCTTTGCATGGCCGTAGAAGTAGATGATGTGTGGTCGCGTGGTTTCGAGCGCAGTCGTGAATTCCTCGAACGTGCGGGCGTGGATTACGTTCTTCTGCAGCCTCGGCCTCTCATAATACGGCCCGAGCGCAGTCTGGATAACGTCGAGGTGGTCCTTCCCGAACGTGTCTTCCTTGCCTGTCGCATTCAGCGGAATGACCAGTAGGACGACCGGGTGGGGCGGCAGCTTCGTCTCGAACGGCGCGGTCGCGCCCCGGTCCGGCCAAGCGTCGAGCGTGATCGATCCGGGGCCTGACCGCGTGCGCGACAGGAAGCTCGCCCGATCATCGTCGGCGGTGGTCAGGAAGCTCCAGGGGAGACGGTACACCAAGTCGATGAAGTCGCTGTTGGCGTCCGCGGCACCGGGGGGGTGCGCAGGCGCGAGCAGTGGGACGAGGTGGATCCAGCGATCGCCGATGCTGCGTCTGGCTCCAAAAAGCGCGCGATAGAGCTGGCGGCCGATGGCGCGCTGCGTGGTGAGCGTAATCTTGTCCTCGATCTCCTCGAGCTCATCGATGATGGCCCACTGGTCGAACAGCCTGGCGAATGTCGCCCCTTTCTCATAGGCGGTGTCGCGGCCGAGCCCGGTCGCCTCCCAGGGGCCGTTGAGGTAGACCTCCTGCCGGCTGCGCGGCGTACCGTCGGTCGCAGCCGCCACCGAGCACCGCTCGATGCTGCCGTCTTCGGCACGGCGCAGATAGATGGTGCGCCGGATCATGCCGGCTCCGGTTGTTCGGCACCCGGCTCGGGCGCGGCCTCGGCTTTCGACGGTTCGGCGGGCTTCGCGAGCGCGTAGGTGAGAGGCCTGATCACGAGACGGCCGCCGCGGGCCGCGGCGAGCCTGCGGCCGCCGCTTGCGGCGGCAATCACGCGCGAGCCGTCGATCGCGGGACCGATCGATCGGCGCAGTAGCGACATCGACGAGAACAGCGGGACGGTGCTCGGAGTCCCGGCAATGTCGGACTGGCGCGTTAGCATACGCCCGGAGGGGTTGAGCGGCAGACCGACGACGTCGAACTCCCCGCCACTGCCGAGCACCGCGATGCAGACGCCCTCGAGTGAAATGCCGCCCCTTTCTGTTTCGACCGCATCGTCGATCGCTTCGATCCGCGCCGCCGCACGGTCCTCGATCGGAAGGCACACGCTGATCGCGGTCGGCTTCATGTTGACGCGTGCGATCTCGGCGGGGGGCGGCGCTTTCGGGCTCTCGCCGTCGTTCGGGATGATCATGATCCGCCCGTTGTCGAGTCCGACAAGCAGCGCATAGGAATTTTCCGCGCCGCGCATCAGGTCGAGGCTTGTCGGGACGCCGTCGAAGCTCGCGATCTGGGAGAACCTTTCCGGGGTCCCGCTGATGCCGACGCTCAGCACCCGTCCGTCGCGCATGCCGGCGATTACGCGATTGCCGTCAATGAGGACGAGGCTTTCGATGAAGCCCTCGAGTGGAACATCGTCGATCCGGAGGCTGCCGCTCTCGGTGTCGAGCAGGCGAAGCTGCTGTCCTGATGGACCGCGCAACGCGAGCGTGCCACCGCCCGGGTCGAGTGCGAACAGCGGAGCGGTCGTCACGTTGGTGAAGTCGCCTGCCCAACTGCCCAGATCGACTTCGAGCGGAGCTGGCCGTTCGCCGCTGCCCGACGTTTCGGGGAGCCGGAGTACGCGCACCGCATTGCTGCCGATCCACACCGCCGCGACCGCAGCCGTTTCAGCGACCACGACGCGCCGGACGCCGCCAGACACTGGCAAATTGATGTGCTCCTGCGTCGCATTGGCCGAGTTAAGCAGGAGCAGGAGCGACTCGCTCTCACGAACGTCGCCCTCAAAAAGTATCTCGTTGCCTCCCGGCAGGAACGCCGCTGCCGGGGCGGTGCGGTCGATCGCCGGCAGACGCAAACGAACCTCCGGGGTCGCGACCGTCCAGTCCGCCGGCACGACGCGCTGGCGTGCCGTCTCGTAGCCGCCGTCGAACCCCGCGATTTGCAGGCGCGCGGCGGCGCTGAACGGCCCGGCCGGTAAGCGGATCGGCTCGGCAGCGAGGGACGGCTCCTGGTTTCCGCCCGGATACGCGAGACCCGGATATTCCGGCGGCCGAAGCCGCCCGATCAGATCGTTGATCGGATCGGGGTCGATCAGGCCTTCCTCCTTAAGCGCGTTGATCTCGCGAAGCGCATGGTCGGGAGTGGCGTCGAACAGCAGCGTCTGGGCCTCAGTGTAGCGCTTGAGCGCCTCGGCGGTGGCGCCCTTTGCGGGCGCGAGCGCGATCGCGGCGCTCACGAGGGCGAGCACCTCCTTGCGCTGCTCAGGCGAACGCCGCCCGAAATGATCGAGCAGCGCGCGGCGCGTCGCGGCCTCGAAGCGCAGGCCTTCAGGCCCGAGGAAGCTGCCCGGCAGCGAGGTCAGGCGCGAGAATGCGAGCTTGTGCGGCGCGAGCTGCGCATGCCGTTCGCGCAGCCGCAGCCGCTCGGCAAGGCCGAAAGAGACCGGCTGGATCAGCGCGCATTCAGCCGCCCAGTCGAGTGTGTCTCCGAGGCGTTGCGCCAGCGTCTCCGCGACGGCACGGTCCGCTGTCGGCGGCGCAATCGGGACCGCGGCGATCCGGTCGGGCGCGAACAGCTGCGCAAGCCCGTCGCGCAGATGCGGGCCGGTCGCCGGCACGACGATCGCGCCGAGATCGTGCAGAGCGAGATGCCTTTCGTCCCACAGCGCGGGATCGCGCAGCTCGAGGAACAGAAGTGGACCGTTCTCGAGCACGCGTCGAAGCACGGCGATGTCGCGCTCGGACAGGCGATGCGCCTCGGCGAACACGATAGTGACGGTCCACCCCGGCGCCGCGATCGCGGAACCGACGTGTTCGGCTTCCGGCCGCGCCAGCCATTGCGCGCCGCGACGCAGGAAGAAGGATCCCGGAAAGTCGATGCGGTCGAGTGCGACTCCGCGTGCTACCAGGGTGTCAGCAAATTCGGTTGGCAGGGTATTCCAGAAGCGCGCTTCCGACGAGGAATCGATCAGCAGCAGGACTGTCGGCAACTCGCGGCGTGGAACGAAATGAATCTGTGCCGGGTCCTCGCCGCGGAGGCGGGCTGCGATAGTGCGCCGCGCGTCGAGGCGGCTCGGGTCTGGCTCGCCCGCGCGGTAACCAATGATGTCTGCGATCTCGACGGCGAGCGTGGGCCCGATGAAGGGATCCGCCCGTCCGCCGATCGATCCGACCCGGAACACCGAGCCATCGCCCGCGACCTGCTCTCTCGGCTCGGGCACGGGAACGCGCCGCGGCCCGCGCGCCACGCGCCTCCGGCTCGCATAGGCGCTCCACGCGATCAGGGCGAGAGCCACCACGAAGGTCGCGCAGGCGGCGGCGTAGACCCACACTAACAGTGGCGCACCGCAATCGTCCCCAGGCTTGCAAGTGTCCGGAGGCGCGCTAGGCGGTGGCGGCGGCCCGTGATCGCGGGTTACAAAGATCCAGACGATGATCGCGACGCCGGCGACCACGAGAGCCTGCTTACGATAGAGGCCGAGCCGCGACAGGCCTCCGCTGGTCCACTGCAACGCCTCGGTTGTCCGCGTGCGCAAGTCGTGGAGCAGGCGTCGTCGCGGTACCGGAAGTGGTTGCCGCGGCGGCGTAGGCGGAGGAGGAAGCGAAGGCGGAGGAACCGACACGGGCTGGTCGTCGAACAGGCGCCGGAACACGTCGGCGAACTCCGCAGCCTCGCCGGGGCGGCGCGCGAAGACCGGCGACAGTACCGCGGCAAGCTCGTCGCGCGCCCAATCCGCTTGCAGCTTCGACAGAGCGGCCGCCGCCGCCGCCTCGCCCGGACCCGATGCGAGGCCGCGGGCGCGCAGCCCGAAGATCAGAGCCAGGATAAAGGTCGCATCGATCGCCCGACGCTCATTCTTGCGGCCTGCACCTGCGGGCGACATAGTTGCAGGATCACCTCCCATGATTTCCCCCGTCCATTGGCATATGGCACTCGCGCCGATGCATAGCCGCCGGCGATGTTATGATCCCGGAACGGAGCGACGCAACCGTAGAATGAAAGATGCCGCGCGCCGACAGGTCAGAGCTGTCGCCGCAGAAAGTTGATGGTATTCATGACGGTCAGCACCGAATATGGGAACAGCCGCAGCGTATAGTGTCCGCAGCCGAAGCGGATCCACGCGGGGGTCAGCCCGTGCGTCGACAGCCTGCCCACGTAGCGGCGGGTTGATTGCGGAATAAACACGGCGTCGTGCCGGCCCGATATGATCAATGCGTGATTGAGCCGTCGGCTGAGCCGTTGTGCGTAGGTCGCCGGGCTGATGACCGCCCACGCGGCCTGTACCTCCTCAAATGCAAAGCGTCGTTCGAGGCTCGACTTCACGTGGGCGGTGGCCGAGCCGGTCCAGACCACCTCGGCGAAATCATCAGCCATCAGAATCAGGACAGCGGCGGACACGCGGGAGTCCAGCGCTGCAACGATTGAGCCGATCGAGGATCCGACGCTCACCCCAATGATGCCGAGCCGTCGGAATCCTTGCCGCTCGAGCCAGGCGAGGCGGGTACGCGCGTCGAGGATTGCCTGCCGGTTGCTTCGGATCGTGAGCCCGAGATTTTCGCAGACCAACTCGCGGGCAAAGCCGACGCCGGGCGTTTTGCGCTCATGATGGTAGGGAAGACTCAGCTGCAGACAAGCGATACCGGATGCCGCGAGCAGGCGCGCAAACGCGTGGTAAGCCCCGGCCTCGGCGTTCCAGTGATGCAACAGGATGACGGCGCGCTCGCGGTGGCGTGCTTCATACAGCCGAGCTCGCGCGACATCATTGGCAGCTCCGCTCGCGATCGGACTTTTGAACGTGATGCTGTCGCGGTCTTGCGTGAATTCGACCGGCGTGTCTGGCTCAAAATAGCGCTCTGGGCTTTCGATGGCTGCGCCCGTGTGGCGCAACAAGGCGGAAAGATCGTCAGGTCGCCCATTGGCCTCGAGTAGATCGAAGCCGACCGAAGGGGCGGCCGAAAACTTGGTTGCGGCCGCTTCAGCCGCGGCGGCATGCTCAACTCCAGCCACGTATCGTCGCCAGGAAATCACTCGCACCATTCCGGAAGAGTCTCCGCGCCGCTTCGAACAGCGTAGCGAGTCGGTCGCGATTGTCGAGGGCTACTCATCCGGCGGGGTGCCGCGGAACGAAATCCCAGATTTTCGCTCGCTCCACTCCGGGCTACGCCTGCGACCCATAGACCGCGGCGCGAGATCAGCGCTGTGCACCGCTCAAGTATACGCGCTCGGTTCGGCGCGTTACGCGTGCTTCCGGCAGCGCGTGCTCCTGACGCTCCACGACGGGAGCATTCTCGTTCCTCCACCCGATTTCGTTAATCCCGCCGAAACCCTGACGCCGGCGGTCCGGCGCCCGGTCGGGAAGTTCGATCCGGACGAGCGGTACGCGCGCAACCGGCTGTGTGGCCTTTCGCCTTCGGAGGGCAACGATGCCAGTCGTGATGATCCCTCGATCGGCCAGAAGTGCGAGGCGAAGATCACGCTCGATCACCGCCTAAGTGTGCTCAACGATGAATGAGCGTGAGGACGGGCCGCGAGTGGAATTGTTATGCACCAGACCCTTAGTCTCCATTATCCGATTGAAAATTCGCATCTTTTTTTCTTGTTATCAGAGGACGGGGGTAGTGTGCTGTACGTGGTGACTGCTTGTGACCTTCACTGAGAACCACGGCAACACCCGTAGGACTCATTTCGATCACGTCGGACACGCAGAATTGCGACTTGGGCGCGACCAAACAACGCCGGCCGAAGCCGAGTATCGGAATTGCTACAACGGTCGATTGTGTGAATAATGCGGGCTCGTATTGCAGACATGATACGCGGTGACCGTTCGATGCGCTGCCGATCGCATGTTGATCTCTGCATGTTCTTCCGTTTCCTGCACATCCGAGCAGGTGATGTGCCAGAATCTGTACGTATTGCTCTCGCCTCCGCAACGACGGACGAAGAACGCGCAGACCTTTGGCGGCAGCAGCGACACGAACAGCCCAATCTTTTTTTCCATGAAACCTACCACTTTTGGCAAGGGGCGCGCCTTCCGTATCTCCACTGGTACGCAATGCTCGCATATTTCGATGCCACCCGGCTATTCGTCCAGCTGGCACTAGAAGGTGATCCGCTCAAGATGGACGGAATTAAGGTGCCGGCATTCGATCGGCTGGCCACTCGATATTATGCTTGGGGTAATGGCAACGACTCGTTCTTCTTGTCCTCTGATGAGCCGCCGGACAACGCGGTAGATGCGATGGGACTTAGTGAAATCGATCTTCTCGAAAACGCGTGCTCGCTGGCTGAATTTCAGGTTTCGGTCCCAAATCCCTTGGACCCCCGCGTATTCTCGCGCTGGTCAAAACGCCATCCGTCCTATGTTGAAGCGATCAAATACGTTGGCCGTTTTTTGCGCGACGAGGCCCTCGCAATGCGATGTTTTCTAAGCCTCGTGTACGCAGCGTTCCATACTTCTCAGCCTGTACGTGCGTTTCACCTGCTCTTGCGTGCTTTCGAAACCTTGAAGGACAAGCCTGATATGGCTCTTTTGGCCGATAGCCCAGAGCCCGGACACTGGGACGGTCTCTTCGAATCGTTGTTAGATGCGCTCGACTATGAAGCCGAGCCTGATGCCAGCATCGATCTGCTCGATCATCGCTTCTTCCGTCTTAATTTGACGACGTGGGTCAACGGCGGTTTCCAGGCTGGGGGTGAGACAATGGGCCATCCGCTGCTTTCGATAATCGCTCGCGCCTGGCTCGCGGAAGCGGAAAAGGATCCGGACCTTGCGCGTATGCTCACGTTCCCGGCGTATGTGAACCAGAAAACGCGCGCTCATGTGATCAGAGACTTCGACCCGCCCATCACCGTGACGCGATTTCACGGTCGACCTGAGCGGATCATGATTTACGGGGATCCAAAATCGGTTGCTCTGCCGCGTGAAGCAGTTCTGGATTTCATAACGATGTATAGCGTTGTGCGCCGGGCTACCAACGCCTTTAATGATCCAGCTCATCGGACGTGCTGGCACAATGATTGTCCGCATTTTGCGAATAACTACTGCAATAGCTACCTTGTGATTCCGGACCATTATAGTAGCTGCGGCTTTCCCAAGCGTGTTGCACGTTTGGTGGAAACGTGGAGAAGGAAAAAGGGAGGAAAATGAGATGACAGAACTGCGGATCGAGGCAGGCAGCGATACGTCCGACCTGATTTCTGAACTATTCAACCAGCTTAGTGATGACCAGATCGATGAGATTGAGCTAACGCAAGAGACCGCGCCGACGCCGGGCATCGCGTCGGAGCCGACAACGATTGCCGCAGTCTTGGTGTTTTCTGCCGTCGTTGCTCCAGTGATCGAGCGAGCGCTCGAGGTCTATTTTACCAACAGAGCGCACGACAGAGATTGGGATCGTATTGAGAAGATACTGACAGTTCATGAGCCAACTCAAGAGCTTCTTAAAATGCTCGAAAATGTTTCGAAGAACCACGCCAACGTGCGGGTTAAACAGGGCCCGCTTCCGAAAATCTCATCGAGCGCAACAATGAGCGCGGCCAAGAAATCGCTCTAGTCATCCGCGCGGAGCGGGAGTACGCGCATATTGCGCGTGGTGCGACCGTCTCGTCGAAAGGACAATAGTCCAGGGATAGTCGCGCCGGATAGAAAACTTGTTACAAATCTCAACGACGACGTTGACTTCCACCCAAGATTGTATTTTCATTCTCCCTTTGGGGGATGAGTGCGTCAGGGTGAGCCGGAGCATTTGCGTGTTCGAACGCAATGCTGCCGACATGCTCAGAGGCTGTTCAGGCCGACGATCTTTTTGCAATTCTCATCGCCTCGTTTGTTGGCGCCGAGCAACTAGCCCGGTGCGGGAATGAATTGTGCCCGCTCGCGGGAGGCGAAAATGTTTGTCTGGCTAAGAATATTGGGCCGAGCTCGTTTGCCGGCCTTTGGCACTGGAGTCCTCTGCTGGTTCGTGGCCGGCTGTTCGCAAGTGCAGATGGGCTACAACGTCCTGAGTTTTGATGCCGCAATCGCTGACACGGCTAACCAGCAGCTTTTGTTGAACGCGGTGCGGGCAAGCCAGCATTATCCAAAATCGTTTACGCAGCCCGGAGAACTGAAAGCAAGTCCGCCAGTTTCGGGAGGAATTGAGAGCACCCTCAACCTTACGCGCCTCGATGGTCTTAAGGATTACAGTGTTACGCCGAAGCTAAGTGTAGACGGTGGCTATAGTGAATTCTCGCTCAAGAATCTCAATTTCGAAGAGTACATGTTCAATATACGGGCAGAGATACCAGACCAAATCACAGATACATTTGAGCGCAATCCCAATTGGCCGGCCCAACTACGTGATCTTCTTTATGTTCAAAAATCTGAGTTGCCGGAGCAGGTTGTCGGCCTAATCGATTCAAGAAGAAAATCGATCTGCCAAAAGCCTCCAACAGACAGGGAAAATCGCCGATGCGAAAAGCTGCGCGAGCAAATCGAGGAGTACACTAGTCAATGTGGCGGTGATTTACATTTCATCGACGTCGCCGTTCGATTGCATCAATTTCGAAACGATCGCAATTTGTACTACAGTACGGCCTCGAACTATTGCCATTACAACCGTTTCCGGATCTTTCTCGAGGAAGTTCGGCTGACAAAACTAAGGACCTGTTCGACTCAACACCTGGGGTGTATTCGCGAAGTGCGAAGAAGCGCTTTGGATATGATCGGTTTTCTGGGGGAATTGATCGCCGCAGAGAACTACATCAGCGCGCCGTTCATCCCGCGTGTGATGATCGGAGCGCCTGTCGGCTCGCACTTCGAATTCGTTGACGTGCCCCTCTTTGAGGTTCGGGTTGGCGCGCCAACTGTGCCGGTTTCCGTTCTGGTCGTCCATGAAGGGGTCGCGTATTACATCCCGCGTCCCGATTTCGGCTCAGCCAATGAGGCGCGCTCAATGCAAACTCTGGATTTGGTGCTGCAAACGGTGCAGGCAGCAACGAAGCGAGAGGATGTACCGAAATCTTCGCCTACCGTTGGAGTTATTCCTGTCAAGCGAAGCTAACTTTGGGCATTTCTACTGCAGCCCGGCTTCCCTGTCGCGGTCGAACTGCTGCTCGGTGGCGATCGCGATTGCTTCGTCGGCGCTCTGCCTAGTAGACGACGTGACGGGTCGATAGCGGATCTGGCCGAATACCTCGTCCTCGAAGGCTCCGCGGAGGTCGTAAGTGAAGATTAAACGTCCTTTGATTTCGCGCTGATCCTGCCTGAACGGCGTGGCGGTGAACAGGATCCGCCTGGCCTCCGTGAAGTGGTCTAGCAATCTCTTCCACGTCGCGGCCGGGCGATGGTGCGCTTCGTCGACGAGGACAAGATCGAACAGGTCCGATGGTGGCTCGGGACGTCGTCGAATGCGGGGCTGATGCTCTGCACGGTCCCGACGACGACGTCGTATTCGCTCGTTCGCTCCCACCCTTCCGGGGTGGTGATGCGCTTCTTGACGGCGAGAACGCGCGGGGCCGGCACTTCTTCAGACAGCGCTCCCGCCGCTCTGAGCGTCGCCAACTTCTCGACTTCGTCCGCGATCTGCTCCCGAACGAGCCGGCCTGGCCCGACGATCAGGACCCGCTTCGCCGTAGAACGAATGCGGCCGCGATCAGAACGGCCGTTTTTCCCGATCCTGTGGGCATGGTGACGACGGCGGGATCGCCACGCAGCGAAAAGTGAGCGGCGACAGCATGGATGGCGCTCAGCTGAGCCATCCTGAGCCCAGGAGTGTCGGCGTCCTTCAGAGGGAAGCGGAATTGTCCGTAGTGTTCGGCGAAATACCCCAAAGCCCTGCCCGATCTTTTAAGAAGCAGGCACCACATCGCGAGCCCGCTGGAGTCGCACCATTCTGCGACTGCATCCTCGATTATTCCCACAACAATGCATCGACTTTTTTGCGATGCAGGTGGTTGGACACCTGCGGCGGCGACCTCGGTCAGTTCGGGAGCCATTACCGCCGTCCAGCAGACCTGCAAACGCCACCCAAGCCGCGTAAGACAGAAACAATGCTGCCGCGAACCTGTCGTGCGCGATCCAGAGCGACATGGCAGTGCGCGGCCGTCGGCGACGCGAACCTGCCGTGCGGGCCGCTCGGTAACCGAAAAGCGAACTAGGTTTCGAGGACAATTGCAGGGCGCGTCCTTGCAAATTAATAGTTTAGAGCTAGACTATTAAATGTCATCACGCGTTCTTGATTTGTTCACTGTGGCTCAAGCGGCCAAGATCTCCGGTCTCACCGGAGCCATGCTGAACTACCTGTGTCGAGCGGGGATAGACCTGCATCGAATTGATGAAGCCGTTGCGAACTGGCTGCATGCGCGCAGCCGCGTTCGCCTGATTAACGCGTGCCGTGGGATCGGCTGGTTCCGGCGTCGAACGAGAAGGCTCGACGCGCTGCAATTGTCCGGGCAGCGGCAGCGGCCTCGGCAGTTCGACCACCTGGACCGGCGCCGGCGGATCGACCGTCTGCACCGCAGCCGGCGCGTCGTCATAGCTGATCTCCGGCGGCTTCTGCGTCGTCGCGCAGCCGGCGAGCGCCGTTGCGGAAAGCAGGAAGATCGCGAATGTGGGAATACGTAAAGCCGGTTCTCCGGCTTTACGGAAAATCGGCAGGTTCATTGCCCCAGCTCCCGTGACCAAGAAATTGCGTTGACGTAGATCCCTAACGGGTTGACGCGCAGCCGGTCGGCGTTGCGCGGTATCTGGACGACGATGGTGAGGATCGCCGTCCAGCGGTTGGTATCGGCGAGCTGGCCGTTCTCGTACCGGCGCTCGGTCCATGCGACACGGAAGCTGTCGGGCGACGCGCGGATTACGCTCGAGACGTCGACCGCGATCTGCTGGCGCCCGACCTTGGTGAACGGATCGTTGGCGCGGGCATAGTCGTTGAGCGCCGCCGCGCCGCGATCGGTCGTGAAGTCGTAGGCACGCAGCCAGTTCTGGCGGACGATGATTGCGTCGGCCGGGATCGAGCGGACCTGCTCGATGAAGCGCGCGAGATGGAAGGCGATCTGCGGATCGGTGGGCTGATAGTCGGCGGTCGCCGGCGCAATCGCCTGGGCCTGGCCGAGCCGGTCGGTCTGCACCACCCACGGCACGACGGTCCCGCGCGCCGATTGCCACACCAGAGCGGCCGCGAACCCTGCCGACAGGAAAAGCGATCCGAACGCCATGTAGCGCCAGTTGCGCGCCTGGACCCGGGCCGAGCCGATGCGGTCGTCCCAGACCTGCGCGGCGCGCTGGTACGGGGTTTCGGGTTCGGGGGCTTTTCCGTAGTGCGTGGAGGGTCGTCGAAACATCAGCGGTCGCCTTCAGAGAGATTGATGGAGGAGCCGCCGCCGTGGCTGTCGCCGCTGCGCACGGCATGGACTGTGGTCGACACGGCGTGGCTCATCTGTTGAGAGCGCTTCATGCGGCGGGCCCAGGCCGGCGGCTGGTCACCGCCGCCCGTGGGGCTCGGGGTCGCGTCATTGGCGGCTTCGCCGACTGTGCCCGTGGTCGAGGAGCCGCCGGTCGCTTCGAACGCCGCGCGCGCCCCGCCGGCAAAGCTGGAGCGGATGCTTTCGGCCGAGCGTTCGGCGGCGCGCCGCAGCGGTGATGTGGCTGCGGAGCCCGCGGCCCGGGCGACGCCGCCCAAGCCACTGGCCACGCCCGAGGCGCCCGTCTGCCCTGCGGCGCCCAGGCTGTATGCGGTCGATGCGCCACCTGCGAGGGCTGCGCCGCCACGCGCAGCGGCGGCCGCACCACCTGCGAGCGCCGCGCCGCCCGAGGCGACGGCGCCGACTGTGGCTGCGCCGGCGGCGACCATGCCGCCTGCGGCAAGCCCGGTGCCCACCGCTGCCCCCGCGCCGAGTTGCGGGCCACCGGATACGAGGCCGTTGGCGATCCCCGGCCCGAAGATGCCGAGGCCAAGCAGCGTCAGCGCCGCGAGCACGATGGCCATGGCCTCGTCGATCGTCGGCGTCCGCCCGCCGAAGCCCGCGGTGAATTCGTAAAAGAGGCTCGATCCGATGCCGATGATGACGCCGAGCACCAGCACCTTGATGCCCGACGAGATGACGTTGCCGAGTACGCGCTCGGCCATGAAGGCGCTCTTGCCGAAGAGACCGAAGGGAATGAGCACGAAGCCCGCGAGCGTCGTCAGCTTGAATTCGATCAGCGTGACGAAGAGCTGGATCGCGAGGATGAAGAAGGCGAGCAGCACCAGCGCCCAGGCCAGTAGCATCACCGCGATCTGAATGAAGTTCTCGAAGAAGCTCCAGTAACCCATCAGATCGGATATGGAATCGAGCAACGGGCGTCCTGCATCGACGCCTGTTTGCGCGACGCGGCCCGGTCGCATCATGTCGGCGACCGTGAAGCCGGTGCCGGACGCCTTCAGCCCAAGTCCCGCGAAGCTCTCGAAGATGATGCGCGCGAGGTTATTCCAGTTGCCGATGAGGTAGGCGAACACGCCAACGAACAGGGTCTTCTTGACCAGGCGCGCCATGATGTCGTCGTCGGCGCCCCAGCTCCAGAACAGTGCGGCGAGCGTCACGTCGATCACGATCAGCGTCGTGGCGATGAACGCCACCTCGCCACTGAGGAGGCCAAAGCCGCTATCGATGTAGCGGGTGAAGACCTCGAGGAAGTGGTCGATGACGCCCGTGCCGCCCATGGTTCAACGCGCCTCGTTCGTGTGGGAGTCGCTCGCCGGCGCGGTGTCGTTGATGGCCGGGTCGCGCGCGGTCGGAGGATTCTGCGGCTGGCCCTGGTGACCTGGCGCCTGCGGCGCCGGCTGCGGCTGCAAGGCCTGTGATGGTTTCAGGAAGCGATCGCGGTTGTCCGCCCAGGCCTGAAGGCAGACGGGATCGCGAGTCCCGGCCTCGCCGAGCTGCTGGCAACGCCGCAACTCGGTTTTGAGCGGGTCCACGACCGTCACGGCCGCTGCGGCGACGCTTTGATAGAGCGGCGGTTCGTCCTTGTGGGAAAGTTCGATAGCCGTCGCCGTGATCGCGAAGGTCACGAAGCCGATGGCGCCGATACGCGCGAGAAGCTTTCCGTCCATCGCCGCGCCCTCAGTTGCTGCCCGGAAACATCTGCGCGTTGCCGGGCTGGTAGCCGGCGCCCGGCGTCAGGAAGCGGCGACGTTGCTCGCGGCCCTGTTCGGCGGCAGCGGACCGCTCCGCGTCGGCGAGCGCCTGCGCTCGTCCGTTGGCGGAGACCACGGCCGTGAGATCGGCGAGCTGCTGGGCCTGCAAGGCCAGGAGCTGATTGCCGGCCTGGGTTGCCTGCAGCGCGCCCGTTGCGCCCTGGCTCTGGCCGACCAGCGCCGACATCTGCGTGCGGTTGGTGTCGATGTTGCCGACGACGCCGGCCTGGACGCGCATCGCGTCCTGCAGGCCGGAGACGGTGTTGTTCCAACGCTCCTTGGCCTGCGCGACGAGCTGCTGGTCGGAGGCGGACATCGAGGCGCTTCCGGCTCCATAGTTCGTGCGGAACGCCTGATCGATATTCTGGACGTTGTAGGCGATGCCCTGCGCCTGCTGCAGGAGTTGCTGGGTCCGCTGCACCGACTGCTGGAGCTGCTGAAGCGACGAATACGGCAGGCTCGCGAGGTTGCGCGCCTGATTGATCAGCGATTGCGCCTGGTTCTGAAGCGAGGTGATCTGGTTGTTGATCTGCTGCAGCGCCCGCGTCGCCGACAGCAGGTTCTGGGCGTAGTTGGTGGGATCGTAGACGATCCATTGCGCCGACGCCGGCGCGATCAGCACCGGCGACACCGATAGCGGTGCGGCAAGGATGGCGGCGGCGAGCGCCGCGCGAGGGACATGCAGTTTCATGGCTGGCTCTCCAGGTTGGTGAGGTTGGGGATGAGGTCGGCGGCCCAATCGACGCCGCGATGGCGAAGCCAGGCGGCCAGGAAGCCGTCGCGGCCATGTTCGGTGACGATGCGGTCGATCGCCGCCTGGTCGGTCTTGGAGGATGCGGCGCAGAGCGCCAGCGCGACGTCCGAGAGGCCCAGCTCGAAGAGCCGGTTGCCGCGACGGGACTGGCAATAGTAGTCGCGCTTGGGCATGGCCCGCGCGAGGATCTCAATCTGGCGATCGTTCAAGCCAAACCGGCGGTAGATCGCCGTGATCTGCGGCTCGATCGCCCGCTCGTTCGGCAGCAGCAGCCGCGTCTGGCAGCTCTCGATGATGGCGGGCGCGATCGACGAGCCGTCGATGTCGGAGAGCGACTGCGTGGCGAAAACGACGCTGGCGTTCTTCTTGCGCAGCGTCTTCAGCCACTCGCGGAGCTGACCGGCGAAACCCTCGTCGTCGAGGGCGAGCCAGCCTTCGTCGACGATGATCAGCGTCGGCTCGCCATTCAGCCGGTCCTCGATGCGGTGAAAGAGATAGGCGAGCACCGCCGGCGCGGCGGCTGTGCCGATGAGCCCTTCGGTTTCGAATGCCTGGACTGTCGCGACGCCGAGATGCTCGCTCTCGGCGTCGAGCAGCCGGCCATAGGGCCCGCCGACGCAATAGGGTCGCAGTGCCTGCTTGAGGTCATTGGACTGGAGCAGCACGGACAGGCCCGTCATCGTGCGCTCGCCGATCGGCGCGCTGGCAAGCGACGACAGCGCCGTCCAGATCAGCTCTTTGACCTCCGGCGTGATCTGGACGCTTTCGCGCATGAGGATCGCGGCGATCCAGTCCGCCGTCCACGCGCGCTCGGCGGCCTCGTCGATGCGCGAGAGCGGCTGCAGCGCGACGCTATCGGCCGAGCCCTCGGTGAGACCGCCCCCGAGATCGTGCCAGTCGCCCGCCATCGCGATCGCCGCGGCGCGGATCGAGCCGCCGAAGTCGAAGGCGAAGACCTGGGCCTGGCGGTAGCGGCGGAACTGCAGCGCCATCAGCGCCAGCAGCACGGACTTGCCGGCGCCGGTCGGGCCGACCACCAGCGTGTGGCCGACGTCGCCAACGTGAATCGAGAACCGGAACGGGGTGGACCCTTCGGTCTTGCCATAAAGCAAGGGGGGTGCACCAAAGTGCTCATCCCGTTCCGGCCCCGCCCACACCGCCGACAGCGGGATCATGTGGGCGAGATTGAGCGTCGAGATCGGCGGCTGGCGGACGTTGGCATAGACATGCCCTGGCAGTGAGCCGAGCCAAGCATCAGCCGCGTTGATCGTCTCAGGCATGGCCGTGAAGTCGCGGCCCTGAACCACCTTCTCGACGAGGCGGAGCTTCTCGGCGGCGACGCGGGGATCTGAATCCCAGACGGCGAGCGTGGCGGTGACGTAAGCCTGGCCCGCATAATCGGCGCCGAGTTCTTGCAGCGCGAGGTCGGCGTCGGCTGCCTTGTTGGCGGCGTCGGTGTCGACCAGGACGCTCGCCTCGTTGGTCATCACCTCCTTGAGGATCGCTGCGATCGACTTGCGCTTGGAAAACCACTGTCGCCGGATCTTTGTCAGCAGCTTGGTGGCGTCTGTCTTGTCCAGCAGGATCGCCCGCGTCGCCCAGCGATAGGGAAAGGCCAGCCGGTTCAGATCGTCGAGGATGCCGGGCGTCGTCGCGGTGGGGAAACCGACGATCGTCAGGATGCGCAAATGCATCTCCCCAAGCTGCGGCTCCAGACCGCCGGTGAGCGGTTGATCGGCGACCAGCGCGTCGAGATACATCGGCGTCTCGGGGACCCGGACGCGGTAGCGTTTCGTCGAAACCGTCGTGTGGAGAAAGGTCAGCGTCTCGACGTCACCGAGCCAGGCGCATTCGGGCATGAAGGCTTCGACGAGTTGGAGGATGCGGTCGGTGCGGTCGACGAAGCCGCGCAGCGCCTCCCGCGCATCGACGCCGCGATCCGCCTTGCCCTCGTAGAGCCAGCTTTCCGCGCGAGCGGCATCTTCGGCCGGCGGCAGAAAGGCGAAGGTCAGGAAGTAGCTCGACTCGTAGTGAGCGGCATCCTCCTCGAAGTCGGCCTTGCGCTCGGCATCGACCATCGCGGAAGCGGGATCGGGAAACTGGCTTGCCGGATAGGCTCCCACGGCATGGCGCTGTGCCTCGACGAATATGGCCCAGCCGGAACCGAGACGGCGGAAGGCGCTATTGAGGCGGCCGGCGACCGCGACCAGTTCGGCCTGCACGGCGGAATCGAGGTCAGGCCCACGAAAACGCGCGCTCCGCTGAAAGCTGCCGTCCTTGTTCAGCACGACGCCAGGAGCAACGAGCGCCGCCCAAGGCAAGAAGTCTGCGAGACGGGTCGACGACCGGCGATATTCGGCTAGATTCATCATGGCCGACCTCAGACTCCGAGATGACCGGGAATGCGCAGATGCCGGCGTCCGACGTCGACGAACTGCGGATCGCGCTTGGCCGCCCAGACGGCTGCGAAATGGCCGATGGCCCAGAGCCCGAGGCCAACCAGCCAGAGACGAAGGCCGAGACCGAGAGCGGCGGCGAGCGTACCGTTGAGGATGGCGATGCTCCTCGGCGCGCCGCCGAGCAGGATGTGCTCGGTTAGCGCGCGGTGGACCGGGACGCTGTAGCCGGGGACATCGCCGCCGCTCTCGACCAGGCCCGCCATCAGACGAGCGCCCCGCCGCCGAACGAGAAGAAGGACAGGAAGAAGCTTGAAGCCGCGAAGGCGATCGAGAGTCCGAAGACGATCTGGATCAGCCGCCGGAAGCCGCCCGAGGTGTCGCCGAAGGCGAGCGTCAGGCCGGTAACGATGATGATGATCACCGCGATGATCTTGGAGACCGGGCCTTCGATCGACTCCAGAATCGATTGCAGCGGCGCTTCCCACGGCATTGAGGAACCGGATGCGTGGGCGGCGGGGGCCAGCATCGCGCTGACTATCAGGACGGATGCGGCGGTCGCGATGTGGCGACGGAAATGCAAGGCACGGCGGATCATGCGGGGTCTCCTTCGGAGGGCTGGGTGGCGAGGCGGACGTGGTAATCGCCGTCGGGACCGAGCCCCTCGACGCGACCGAGTTCGGCCAGGCGTCTGGTGGCGCCACGGCCCGAGAGCACGGCGACGAGGTCGATCGTCTCCGCGATCAGCGCGCGCGGAACGGTGATGACAGCTTCCTGGATGAGCTGCTCGAGGCGCCTCAGAGCGCCGAGAGCCGAACCCGCGTGGATCGTCCCGATTCCGCCGGGATGACCGGTTCCCCAGGCCTTGAGCAGATCAAGTGCTTCGGCCCCGCGAACCTCGCCAATCGGGATGCGGTCGGGACGAAGGCGCAGCGAGGATCGAACGAGATCGGAGAGCGTGGCGACGCCGTCCTTCGTCCGCATGGCAACCAGGTTTGGCGCGGCGCACTGGAGCTCGCGGGTGTCCTCGATCAGGACCACCCGGTCCGAAGTCTTGGAGACTTCGGCGAGCAGCGCATTGGTGAGCGTCGTTTTGCCGGTCGAGGTGCCGCCGGCGACGAGTATGTTGCGGCGTTCGGCGACGGCGATCCGCAGCACCTCCGCCTGGTGCGCCGTCATCACGCCGGTCCAGACGTAATCGTCCAACGTGAACACAGCGACCGCCGGCTTCCTGATGGCAAAGGCCGGCGCCGTCACCACGGGCGGCAGCAGGCCCTCGAACCGCTCCCCTGTTTCCGGCAGTTCGGCGGAGACGCGCGGATTGCCGGCGTGAACCTCGGCGCCGACGTGGTGCGCGACCAGGCGCACGATGCGTTCGCCGTCGGCTGGCGAGAGCCGCTCGCCGGTGTCGGACAACCCCTCGGACAGCCGGTCGATCCAGAGACGGCCGTCGGGGTTGAGCATCACCTCGACTACGCTGGCGTCCCCGAGAAACCCGGCGATGGCGGGGCCAAGGGCGGTGCGCAGCATGCGCGCCCCGCGAAGTATCGCCTCAGATTTCTCGGAAGAAGACGCCACGTTGTCCCCGTTCTTTGCGGGACCGCGTCAGGCCGTCCCTGGATCGGGGATGATTAAGAGAACCGGAAACGTCGCCTCGGCAACAGATGTCAGGGCGTAGTAGTAGCGTGGCGTAGATTCGCGATCTCCTCGACGCGCTGGCCGGTCAACATGAGGATGCGGACCGCGCGGGTATACGGCGGATGAACAGGCGTATCGGGACACTCCAGCCAGCGGTAGAGCTGAACGAATTCGTCCTCGTCCAGCCAGCGCGTGCCCTGGACCTTGGGTTCGGTCGGAATGCCTGTCGCCGGATTGAAAGGGATACGGAAGCGCCGAGCCGATTGCTGCCTGTAGTCGTTGTCGGACTTCATGCCCCAGCTAAAGGCGGCGTGGATGTAGGATCGCACATGATCCGCCATCGACTTGGCGCCGCGATCATAGATCGGGCGGATCAGTTCAATGATTTCCTCGGACTCGATCTCGCGGGCGAGGCGGTTGCGTCCGAGGGTGTCAGCAATTTTGTTCAGGCCCTTTTCGGTTTCTTTCCACGAGGGTTTGTTGGCGGCCTTGAGCGACGCGACATAGCCCTCGAAAAGATCGGCGACGGTGCCGGGGCGTGTATCGGTGGCGATCTTGATGCTTCGACCCTTCTGAATCACATCTGCATAGTCGCGCTTGAAAATCTCGCGGGCCTGGCCGAGCGTCATTGACGGATAGGCGCCGAGCTTCTTCTTGGTTCGCTTTCCATCGCGCCACTGTTGCGCCATCCAGTCGGCTGTCACGCGCTTGGGCATGGGCTTCAGGACGAGGACGAGACGGCCTGTGCCACGCCCTTCGCCGTCGGCGAGGTTTTCTTGCTTCTGGCTCACCTCGACCCGCTTCAGCGCATGTCGGATGGCGGTGTCGGTCAGGCTTGGCATAGCGTTTCCTCCTCTTCCGCAACTGGGATCGGTCGAGGAGAAACGGGGATCGTTTGCTGGGAGCGGAAAGCCGTATTCTACCCCTTCAACCGCCCCCAATTTGCCATAACCGCCCCCTGTACGCAATCCGCAAAAATCGCCGAAGCTGTTGATGTTTCAGTGGTATTGAGCGTGATCCAGCGTGATCGAAATGGGGGTAGTGGGGTGGTTGTGCACGAGGATCAGCGCGGTGGCGGATAGTTCGAGCGCGCGCTTGATCACTTCGCGCGGATAGACCGGCGTGTGGTCGACGGTGCCGATCTGCTGCACCTCATCGGCAATGAGCTGATTGCGCTTGTCGAGGAAGAGCAGGCGAAACTGCTCCTTGTCGGCGAAGGCCATGCTGGAGCGGCAATAGTCGAGCACGTCGTTCCATGACGACAGCGCGTTGCGCCGCTTCACCTCGCCCTTGGCGACGCGGCTGGCGGCGGCGGCGATCAGCTTGAGTTGGTTGACCGAGGATTCGCCGATGCCGTCGACCTCGCGCAGGCGGGCCACGGGGGCATGGATCACCTCGGCAAACGAGCCGAAGCGCCTCAGCAGTTCCTTGGCGAGCGGCTTGGTGTCGCGCCGTGGGATCGAGGCAAACAGCGCCATCTCCAACAGTTCATAGTCGCTCAGCGCGTCGGGGCCGGCGCTATGGAAGCGCTCGCGCAGGCGCTCCCGATGGCCGTGGTAATGCGGCGTCTCGGCGGGCTGGTCGGTGGGGTCGCTGGTCTTGGCGGGCATCGCCGCCAAACATGCCGTGCCACGCGGTTTTTGCAACCATGAAGTGCCGCGGACGCATCGAAGCCTTCGATATGCGCCGGAAGATCGGCGGGTCTTGATCGCTTCCGCGTGATGGGCGGCCAGGAATCGTTGCGATTCGGCTGCGAGCCGGCCACATTGAGGTGACTGGGGGATTGTCGTCGATTGCCGGATATCGGGTTATGTCGAATGAATTCCACCCATGAAAAGCCTAAGTTCGCATCTCAGCCGGAGCAGCCAGCCTCGCCAGGGGCACACGGGCTCGAAAGCTACGGCACCTGCGGGCTTCTGGCGTCTTCCGCCGATCGCGGCTGGTCGGACATCACGGCGGAGCTTCGCAGTCATAGCAGTGGCACGATCGCCTGGAAGAGCCCGCAACCTGACATCGAAATTTGCGTCGACGTCCGCGGCAATGGGTCCGTGGTTACGCGCGAGAGGTATGGCATCACCGATCGCAGCGTCTCCGAACGCGGGACCATCTGGCTTTCTCCGCCGGTGGTCGGGCATGGCCTGATCGATCTGTCCGACCCCGTTCCGGCGGTCCTGCACGTTTATCTTCCGCCGAACCGGTTTTCACCGGAGAGCTTTGGTGAAGGGACCGCTCCATCCGTCATGACGTCGCTGCGCCATGAAAGCAGTTTTCGCGATCCGCTCGTCGCCGAAATCGCATTTGCACTCACGTGCGAGCTGGAGCGCGAGACGTCTTCCGGCAGGCTGCTCGCGGAGACGCTGGCCTCGAGCCTGGCCGCAAGATTGGTGCAAAACCACTTCGGCAAGCTATCGCTCGACTTCTTCGCATCTCCCGCTCGCGAAGGGCTTGATCGGCGCCGGTTGGCACGTGTGCTGGATTACATCGAAACGAATCTGGAGGGCGAATTGACGGTCGGCCACCTGGCATCGATCGCGTGCTTGAGCCAGTTTCATTTCTCCCGCGCCTTCAAGGTCGCCGTCGGCCGATCGCCGCATCGTTACGTCAGCGCGCGGCGGCTCGAACGTGCCAAGGAACTGCTGGGACAGAGGGAGCAGCCGCTGGCTGATATCGCGCTCAGGCTCCGATTTTCGTGCCAGGCCAATTTCACCCGCGCGTTCCGGCAGGCGACCGGCCTGACGCCGGCTCAGTACCGCCGCAGCGTCGTGGCCTGATTTGTTACGGATGTAACCGATCCGCGTCCGCTGATCCCCCGACAGCGGCAAGAAATGACAACAGCAGAGCAAGCGAGGCAAAGCCGCGTCCGGTCGAATGGTGCATCTATCGCTCCCATACACCCCAGGCAATTGCGAGGAGCGAATATGACATCAGAGCGAAAGGTCGTCATTATCACCGGCGCGTCACGCGGCATCGGCGCGGAATTGCTGAAAGCCTATCGCGAAAACGGCTACCGCGTCGTGGCCACTGCCCGTTCGATCGGCAAGAGCGACGATCCGTCGGTCCTCATGATCGAGGGCGACATTGCCCACCCCGAAACCGCCGAACGCATCTTCAGCCTGGCGGTCGAGCGCTTCGGGCGAATAGATACGCTTGTCAACAATGCTGGCGTGTTCATCGCCAAGCCCTTCACCGAATATTCCGCCGCCGATTTCGCAAAGGCGGTCGCGGTCAATCTCGCCGGATTCTTTCATCTGACCCAGAAGGCCGCGGCCCGAATGCTGCAGACGGGTTCTGGCCACATCGTCAACATCACGGCAACGATAGCCGAACAGCCGATGGCGTCGCTGGCGGCGGGTCTTGCGGCGATGACCAAGGGCGGGCTTAACGCGATCACGCGCTCGCTCGCGATCGAATATGCTCCCCGAAATGTCCGGGTGAACGCGGTTTCGCCGGGTGTGATCAGCACGCCAATGCATTCGCCCGAGGCCCACGGCTTTCTCGCCGGGCTGCAGCCGATCGGCCGAATGGGCGAGATGCGGGAGGTCGTCGATGCCGTGATGTATCTTGAGAAGGCATCTTTCGTTACCGGCGAGATCCTGCATGTCGATGGCGGCGCCTCCGCCGGCCGCTGGTAGGAGATGCGCGATGTGGTCCGACCGACGTCTGCTTGAATTGTTTGGGATCGAACACCCGATCGTGCTGGCGCCGATGGCTGGTTTCGCCACGGTTGAACTCGCGGCGATCGTCTCCAATGCCGGCGGCCTCGGCTCGATCGGCTGCGCCACCATGGACCTGCAGCGCGTCACCAACGCGATCGCGCAAGCGCGGCGGCTGACCAGCAAGCCGGTCAGCCTCAATTTCTTCTGCCACGAGCCGGCGAGGGCTGATGCGGGGCGCGAGCGGGCGTGGCACGACCGGCTGTCACCCTATTATCGTGAGCTCGGAATTGACGAAGCGACACCGCGGCCGCGCACCGACCTTGCGCCGTTTGGCAGTGCGATGTGCGAATTCGTCGAGGACGCGGGGCCGGAGGTGGTGAGCTTCCATTTCGGCTTGCCGGCACCGCCGCTGGTGGCCCGGATCAAGTCGGCCGGCTGCAAGGTGATCTCGTCGGCGACGACGGTCGAGGAAGCGCGCTGGCTCGAAGACCATGGCGCCGATGCCGTGATTGCCCAAGGCTATGAAGCCGGCGGTCACCGAGGCACGTTTCTCGATCGCGACCAGAACCGCGCGGTCGCCTCGCAGCTCGGCACCTTCGAACTGGTGCCGCAGATCACTGACGCGGTCAGCGTGCCCGTGATCGCTGCGGGCGGCATCGCCGACGGACGCGGCATTGCCGCCGCCCTGTCCCTTGGTGCCTCGGGAACGGAGATCGGGACCGCCTTCCTGCTTTGTCCGGAAGCGGCGACGCCACCGCTGCACCGCGATGCGCTGCGCCAGGCGCGCGAGCTTGGCACGGTGGTGACGAACGTGCTTTCCGGCCGACCCGCGCGTGCCCTGGTCAATCGCCTCATCGCCGAAGTCGGTCCCTTGTCCGACACTGTACCGGATTTTCCGTTGCCGATGGGCGAGCTGGCGCCGCTGCGGGCAGCGGCAGAGCGGAACGGAAGCCGTGACTTCACCCCGCTCTGGGCAGGGCAGGGCGCTGCCTTGAACCGCGAACTCCCTGCCAAGGCGCTGATGCAGACCTTGGTGAAGGAAGCGGTCGAGCGCCTGAAGCGCATCAAGGACGGCTGATATCAGCTAGATGCTTCGCATTGGCATCGCGGCTTGCGTCACGCTATGATCGGCGGTCCCTGCCAATGCAAAGAGGTCTCGCCGCGTGACGTCGTTTAGGGCTATTCGGGCGCGGGCCGAGAAGCGCAAGGGCGGCGCGAAAGCGCTGGAGAAGCTAATGCCGCCGGCGCCGAACGCGAAATCCCTGGCCAAGCTGAAAGACGATCGCGTTCTTGCCGAGATGACGAAGCGGGTGTTCTGCGCCGGCTTTGCCTGGAGCGTGATCGACGCGAAATGGCCGGGCTTCGAACAGGCCTTCCTCGGCTTTCAGCCCGAGCAGCTCGCCTTCGAGCCGGACGAATTCTGGGAGCGGCTCACGAGCGACACGCGCATCGTGCGCAACGGCGCTAAGATCATGTCGGTGCGCGACAACGCCCGCTTCGTGCAGGAGATCGCAAGCGAGCACGGCAGCTTCGGCAAGTTCCTGGCCAACTGGCCGTCTTCCGACGAAATTGGGCTGTTGAATCTTTTGGTCAAGCGCGGCAGCCGGCTCGGCGGCAACACCGGCCAGATGCTGCTGCGTTTCCTCGGCTGGGACGGCTTCGTCACGTCAAGGGACGTCGTCACCTGCCTGCGCGACGCTGGGCTCGATATCGCCGAGGAGGTGAAGTCGAAAGGCGATCTCGCCAAGGTGCAGGCGCAGTTCAACGCCTGGGCCAAGGAGACCGGGCTGCCTTACATCCATCTCTCGCGCATCTGCGCGATGTCGATCGGGGAGAATTACGAGGCAGCCGAGCTCAGCCGCCGCATGGGCGGCAATGACTGATTAGAGCATGATCCGGAAAAGTGGATACCGGTTTTCCCTCGCGACAAACGCGAAGCGTTTGCGCGGAGATCATGCTCA
>NZ_JBEGDB010000638.1:0-965 GCF_043638955.1 Bradyrhizobium sp. 31Argb
CACTTTGGCGTAGAGCTCACCAGGCCGCCGCCCAGCGCGCGCACTTCAAAACAAAAAGACAACTGTAATGCTAGTGCCGCTATAGGCGCCGCTGAAAAGCTCCGGCGCTAGGGCGAGCGCCGAGGATATATTGACGATGGTGCCTCGCCCGGCGGCTGAAAAGGCGCTGGCAGCGGCGGCGGCCAGTCGGGTCGGCGCCGCCACGTTCACGTGGATCATGCGGTCCAGCGCATCAATATCGGCATCTGCGAGGCCCGGGGCGGCGCCAATGCCGGCATTGTTGACCAGCATGGAGATGGCGCTGTCTGTGCGCAGTCGCTCTTCTACGCGTCGGAGATCGGCCACCTTGGTCAAATCCGCGCGGATCGTCTCCACGGCAACACCATGGCGGGTGGTGGATTCGGCTACTGCGGTCAGCCGGCCGGCATCTCGGGCCACCAGGATCAGGTCGTAGCCGCGGCGGCCCAACCGATCGGCATAGACGGCGCCGATGCCGCCGGATGCTCCAGTGATCAGGGCGGCTTTGCGGGTGGAGGTATTCATCTTCGGCTTCCTTTCGGTGTTTCGATGAAAAGGAAGATAGACCCTCCTATCGGGCGCGATAATCATCTAAGATTGGCAATCATTTTCCTGTAGATTGGCACAATCATGGATCGGTTGGATGCGATGTCGACCCTGCTCGCGGTGGTGGAGACTGGGAGTTTCTCGGGCGCATCTCGCAAGATGCGGGTGCCGGTGACAACCGTGAGCAGGCGCGTTGCGGAGCTGGAGGCGCATCTGCGCACCAAGCTGCTGCAGCGCACGACGCGAAAGGTGAAGCTGACAGATGCCGGTGCACCCTATGTCGTGGCCTGCCGCAAGGTGCTGGAGCAGATCAGTGAGGCGGAGCGGAGGGTGTCAGTAACTCAGTGTAAGATGGTTTCTGTGAGTTTACCTTTGACAGGAGACTCACATGGCTACGGATT
>NZ_JBEGDB010000639.1:0-950 GCF_043638955.1 Bradyrhizobium sp. 31Argb
GCGTCTTGGCCGGTGGCCACCGGCCAAGACGCTAAATCGCTTCCATCGCACAAATCATGCCCGTGCAGATACAAGGGTGGTAGGTGTGGCGCAAAGCGCTTTGCCGTGTCGTCGTCCTCGGGTTACGCTTCGGCATGCTTGATCGAGTCGAGCTTTCGTTTCGCATCGGACCGCCCGTCGCCAAGGCGGCCGTTGTCGTGTCGACGCTGATGCTCGCCTCCGATCTCGCTTTTGCGCAAGCCGCGCCTCCAATCTCGCTCGGTGTCCAGTCACAGCCCCAGCCTCAGCCGAACCAAGCTGCGCCGCCTGAGCGCGAGGAGAACCCGGGCCTCATCAACGAGATCAGCAAGCTGTTCGAAAAGTCCAAGTCGATCCTGCCGTCGTTGAAGAGTCCGGGCGAGACGGTTGATGATCTCAACGCCCGCGCCAAGGATGCGGGCGAGGGCCTGTCTGCTCTCACAAGACCGTCATTGATTGTCACTGGCCGCGCGGCCTGCCTGGTCGCAGCCAACGGCGCGCCGGACTGCAAGGCCGGCGCCGACAAGCTCTGCCAGAGCAAGGGCTACAAGGAAGGCAAGAGCCTGGACACCGATGCGGCCGAGAAATGCTCGCCGATCGTGTTCGTTCCCGGCCACAAGCGCAGACCGAATGACTGCCGGACGGAAAATTTCGTCACGCGGGCGATCTGCCAATAGCGCTCTGTAGCTCTCGTAGCCCGGGTGGAGCGCCAGCGTAACCCGGGTCCGCTCGCAGATGCGGACACAGACGTCCCAGGTTACGCGTTCCGCTCCACCCGGGCTACGGCAATAGCGCGAAAACGCAATACTTGACACTGGAAAGATTGCCTTGCTGGTATGATGTCTGGCATCTTTGGCCTAGCATTACAGTTGTCTTTTTGTTTTGAAGTGCGCGCGCTGGGCGGCGGCCTGGTGAGCTCTACGCCAAAGTGA
>NZ_JBEGDB010000640.1:0-948 GCF_043638955.1 Bradyrhizobium sp. 31Argb
GCGGGTCAAGGAAGCACGCCGGCCGAGCAGCGGGCCTGGCGTGAGGGGGTCTACGCGGTCATCCAAGCGATGACGACCTCCCCGCGGCAAGGCGAACTGACGATCGAACGGATGTGCCGATTGGCTGGCGTCAGCCGGGCCGGCTATTATCGGCATTGGGCGGCTTCCGCCCCACGTGCCGAAGAAACCGCCGTGCGAGACGCGATCCAGCGGCTGGCGCTTGCCTACAGGCATTATGGCTATCGCCGGATCGCCGCGCAGTTGCGCCGCGAGGGCTTTGCGGTGAACCGCAAACGCGTGCTGCGCCTGATGCAGCAGGATAATTTGCTGTGCTTGCGGCAGCGGCCGTTCGTGCCTGTTACGACGGACTCGCGCCACCCGTGGCGGGTGGTGCCGAACCTGGCCCGCAGCATGGTGCCTGATGGCCTCGACCAGCTTTGGGTGGCGGACATCACCTACATCCATCTGCAGGAAGAGTTCGCCTATCTCGCCATCGTGCTCGATGCCTTCAGCCGGCGGGTGATCGGCTGGGCCTTGGAGACGCACCTGGAGGCGCGTCTGGCGGTCGCCGCACTCTCGATGGCGCTGGCGGCGCGCCAACCCACGCCTGGCAGCCTGATCCACCACTCCGACCGCGGCATCCAATACGCCTGCGGCGACTACACCGAGCTCCTCCAGCAGCACGACATTGCGCCCAGCATGAGCCGGGTCGGCAATCCCTACGACAATGCCAAAGCGGAGAGCTTCATGAAGACCCTCAAGCAAGAGGAGGTCAACGGCCAGACCTACCGCGATGCGCCGCATGCCAGAAATGCGATCGGCGCCTTCATCGAAGAGGTGTACAATCGTCAACGGCTGCACTCGGCTCTGGCTTACCAGCCGCCAGCCGAGTTCGAAGCAAATTTACCAGGTTGCGGGGCTGCTGCGCAGCAGCCCCGCAACCTGGCC
>NZ_JBEGDB010000641.1:0-937 GCF_043638955.1 Bradyrhizobium sp. 31Argb
CCTCCCTGCGTCACGAGCCCGGCGAAACTCTCTCACCTTGATTGACGCGCTCTTCCATCCTGATCGCCGCGCGACACACCTTCACGCAAGACGTAAAACTTCACGAATGTGGCGCATGGACAGTCTCTCTGTCGGCATCTCGATCCTCTGCTGTCGGGCAAAAGACCAAGCTACCTGGGTTGCAGACTGTCAGTGGCGTCCGGCTCGCTGTCCCCGATCACGATCCCGTGGAATACTGGAGGGTTCAAATAGGTCCCGCGTCGCAGATCTCGCCGCAAGTCGAGCGCGGGACCTATTTGAAGCTGGATTGAACGAAGCCGCGTCCTGTGAACGCGGACCTATGGGGGCTCGATCGAGGCGCCGGTCGGCGCGATTGACCCGATGGCGGGCCCGCGAGCGAGTGTGGCCGCAGATTGTCGCTGATGTTGGCGGCAAAGGATGCCGCCGTCGATAGCGTCGAACGGCGCGTCAAGCCCAGGCCGCTGACTATCGCCCGTTCGCCGGGCTACGCCAATCACAATCCCTTGAGGGGCTCTGCGCCAACGTGGGCATATTTGGTTGTATGTTGATTTGTGCGCTGAGTCTGAAATGTTGGCTAAGTTATTGAAAACATTAAGCTAATGGCGGAGATGGAGGGATTCGAAAGCCCGCGCACCCTCCCAAAAACACCAACTACACCGCCGCCCCGCTTACACCGACATCGCTCCGCTTAGGCTGGACAGGATGGGTAACCGCGAGAATTGATCACCGAGCTTTTCGGATGTCTCACAATGGGATATGCCTCGCGGCAAAATATTGATCGGCCAAGTCTGCCGAGGTTGGTGACGCGAGCCGCGTTGAAGGCACGGTGTCAACTCATGGGCTAGGGTCTGTTGGGATTCATCGGGAGTTTATCACGGCAGCGGTCAGATGGATCATGGCTGCGAAGCTTTGATCT
>NZ_JBEGDB010000642.1:0-936 GCF_043638955.1 Bradyrhizobium sp. 31Argb
AGAGCCTGACTGAAAAAAGGAGTGAGTGATTTCGGTCGGCTGTGATTCCTTCGGATTTGCGAAGATTCGAGGGAGGGCACGATGCCGTGGACCAAAATCACTCGTGTTCAGTATCAGCGTAGTGGACTGCGTTACGCAAGCGATCTGACCGATGCGGAGTGGGCGCTGATTGCCCGGAAGATGCCGCGGCGACGGCGGCTCGGGCGACCGCGGCAGGTCGATTTGCGCGAGGTGGTGCAGGCGATCTTCTACATTTTGTCCACCGGCTGCCAGTGGCGGGCTTTGCCAAGCGAGTTCCCGCCGTACTCGACGGTCCAGAGCTATTTTTATGCTTGGCGCGATACCGGCAGGTGGCACAGGATCGTCAGGGCTCTGGTGCGACAGGCGCGGCGAAAACTCGGCCGCAAGCTGACACCGACGGCAGCCGTCATCGACAGCCAAAGTGCTTCGACGACACAAGCCGGCGGACCGCGTGGCTTCGATCCGGGCAAACGGGTTCATGGACGCAAACGGCACATCGTCACCGATACCAACGGTCTTCTGCTGGCCGTCCACGTTCATCCCGCCAATGTTCAGGATGTCCATGGTGCGGTCCCCCTGCTGGAGCGCGTGCGAGATCGCTTTCCCAAGCTGCGTCACGTCTTTGCGGACCGGGTTTATCGCGGAAAACAGCTCGTGGAAGCGCTCTCCCATTGCGGGCCGTGGACCATCGAAATCGTTCAGCGCCCGCCCGGGGTCAAAGGCTTCCAGCTCTTGCCTCGACGCTGGGTCGTCGAACGCACCTTCGCCTGGTTCGGAAGATGCCGACGCCTCGCCAGAGACTTCGAGGGCTCCGCCGCCACCGAAGTCGCCTGGCTTCTCATTGCCCACGTCAGGCTCCTCACCCGACGCCTCGCCACGCCCTCCAAATGCTGACCGCTTTTTGAGTCAGACTCT
>NZ_JBEGDB010000643.1:0-924 GCF_043638955.1 Bradyrhizobium sp. 31Argb
AAGCGAACGGCTACGGGCCGATCGGGAAAGGCGGAGCGCTGCGGGGCCTGTTGCTGGATGCCGCCCTGGCGGTCGATGCCAGCAACGGCGGAGTGATCGGCCTCGTCGATGCGAAGGTGTGGAACCGCACGGGCGGCAAGGCCAAGCATCGACGGGCGCGAACGACGAAACAGAAGGAATCGCAACGTTGGCTCGATAGCACGAGGCGCGCCGCAGAGGTGCTGGCGGAGGCTGCGAGCATCACGGTGGTATCGGACCGGGAAAGCGACATCTACGCGCACTTCGCGTTCCGTCCGCAGACTACGCATTTGATCGTGCGGGCCTGCCAGAACCGGCGGATCGAGGAGGAGCAGATTGATCTGCTGTTCTCGCACATCGATAGTCTGCCCGAAGCAGGTCGGCTCAAAGTGAACATTCCTGCGGCTCCGGGACGCAAGGCGCGCAGCAGCGAACTGGCAATCCGCTTCTCGCGTGTGACCCTGCGCAAGCCGCTGCATGGAACTGCCGATCTGCCCGACACGGTCACATTGGCCGTGGTCGATGTGCGCGAGACATCGACGCCAGAGGGTGGCAAGCCGATCCACTGGCGACTGCTGACGACCCATCCGGTCACCAACATCGCCGACGCGCGCAGAACCGTTGATCTCTATCGGATGCGCTGGGTCGTCGAGGAGTACTTCCACACGCAGAAGACCGGAGGCTTCGATATCGAGGCCGCCGACATCAGTGATCCTGAGGCCATGATCAGGTTCGCCGCTGTTGTGGCCGTAGCGGCTGTATCGGTGATGCAACTGGTCAAGGCTCGCGACGGCACCACCGGCCAAAACCTGCTTGAGGCCTTCGAGCCTGCCGATCAACCCATCCTCGAAGCCGTCTCGGCCAAACTGGAAGGCAAGACCGAGCGGCAAAAGAACGCGCACCCTA
>NZ_JBEGDB010000644.1:0-921 GCF_043638955.1 Bradyrhizobium sp. 31Argb
TCATGCGCTCCGTCTATCAAACGGAGCAGCCCCTTCCAACTAAGCACGTGGTCCCACAATCGGGGTCCATTTCAGGCAATACGCAAGAAGTTGCAGTGGCGGTGATTAGAGCGGTATAGCGACCTTGTAAAGCATCATCACTATACCGGCGATCATCGTCCACCATTGCTGCTCATCGCGGCTTCGTCTTTGACGAAGGCGACGGCCCGATCGCCAGTTTATCGCAGCAATCGAAGAGGCGGCGAAACCCGCCGCCTAGCTAACCGGCCGGCGAGCTCCTCGCCGGCCTTTTTCCTTTCCGCATCACCATTGAATAGGAGCGCCGACAGTGCGCCAATTCCAAACGCTCGTTCGAACTCAGCTAGGCCGCCAGCCACATGCTGGCCGCCAGGGTTCACCCGAAAGTCGTCCAAGAGCGGCTTGGACACTCGTCGATCGCGATCACCATGGACATCTACAGCCACCTGATGCCGAATATGCAAAGCGAGGCCGCATCAGCGGTTGACGGGGCGTTGCGAGCCGCCATAAACAATCGCGACGACAAAGGGTAGTAAATCGGTAGTACGTCCACGGTACGTTCTGCGCGCAATGCGAGAAAGTCTATAGATTTCAACGCTTGGAAGGGTGGCCGAGTGGTTTAAGGCACCGGTCTTGAAAACCGGCGTGCCCGCAAGGGTACCGTGGGTTCGAATCCCACCCCTTCCGCCAGTCAAGGCCAAAAAGCCAATAATTTCAGTATTTTTCGGTTTCGACTCACCCAAAGCAACTAACCAAACCATTTTAACCACAGGGGGGAGCGTCGTGGGCGAGATATTTGCGAGGGTGAGCCCGGAAAAAGGGCGTCGAACTAGGCCGTGTGGACAGTTACCTTATCCAGAGCAGAGTGGCGGCAATGGCGACGACGGCGAAGTAGTTTCGCGC
>NZ_JBEGDB010000645.1:0-920 GCF_043638955.1 Bradyrhizobium sp. 31Argb
ACTCTAACCCCTGATGAGCCAGAGCCTCCCTTCTCGAAAAGCTTGATCTGTCTCAAATTATCTGACGACGGACAGTCTTTTGGAATATCTGGAAGCTGACACCCAACGTATACCGTAAGCCTTCCGACGGGCAGTTTATAGTCCAGCACGATCTGGAGCGCTACAACGAGGCGGCTGCGGAACAAAGTGCAGCCTACGTGCTAGAGCACACGATTGATATTTTGCTGAAGATGGAGAAAAGACACAGTTCGTCTCGCTCGATGGTGGCGGACACCGTGTACGTTAGTGGGCCGAAGAACGGAAAATCCTTCAACCTGTATCGAAAGGCGGACACACGTAGTGAAATTGTTAGTCAGGTCCCGGGGACAGCGGACATTGTTCGTCTTAAATACAGGACGCCCGGCCTTGTAGATGGCTATTTTTGGCTAGTGACGTACCTTGAGGACCAAGATGGTCCTTTCTTTTTGGGATATGCATCCGAGGATGATCTCGATCTTGACTGATGTGTTGCTCAAGTATCCGAGCTAGTATCGTCCGCGTGTCATAGCAGCTTGCCCTGCTTGTCGTCTCTCCGGTACCCATGACGGGCACGATGCCGATGCACCGTGCGCTGAGTCAGTCCGAGCTGCCGGGCGATTTCGGTTGACGATTTGCCTTCACGATCCAGTTCATCTAAGCGCTCGGCGAGCGAGCGCACGAATTGGCGATAGGTGCCGCCGACGTGCAGCGGGATGTCGATGCGCTGGCCGCGGCCATCGACCTCGAAATGCGCGCAGATCTTCTTTGCCAGCTCGAAGCCGACGCACTCGACCAGCCAGTAATGTTGATAACCGTCGCCGACCAACCGTGAGCGTCACGAGAGGATCGCCGTGCCCGGCCTTGACTTGCGCGGAATGCTTTGGATTGCCCGATCGGGGTGA
>NZ_JBEGDB010000646.1:0-913 GCF_043638955.1 Bradyrhizobium sp. 31Argb
GCAGCTGCGGCAGCCATATTTAGGACGGATCGTGCGCAGCACCCGCAGAATCGCCGGGATGATGTCCAGCACCTCGCTGACGTCCTCGCCGATCTTGTGGAGCTGACCTTGGCAGCATGGGCACGCGGTTGCCTCCGGCTCCAGCACCTGCTCGCAGCGCGGCAGGTGCTTTGGAAGCGCGCCGATGTTGCGGCGCGCCTTCTTGCGCGGTTTGCTGGGTGGCTTCGCCACAGCCACATCATCGTTGGCGGGCGCAGGCAGCGTAGGGTCAGCCTCAAGATCGCCCAGCTCGAGCGCAAGCTGTTCGTCCACGAGCACCGCAAGCCGCTCCGACCGCTTCCCGAAGATCATCTCCTTGAGCGTCTGCATTGCTACGCGCAGCTTCTCGTTCTCAGCGTCAAGCGCGAGCACCATCTCGGTCAGAGCCGCCGGATCGGTCGGGAGAGCGTCGGGACGAATCGCCATGATCAGACGATACATCCGCGCGACCCGTGCTCCAGCGAAATCCTCACGCCTCAGCCGACAACGGTCGGCTGCTTCACAGGCTTGGGCGACACACGCGTCCACTCGAGCCCGTCGAGCAGCATCGCAAGCTGCGTCGCACTGAGATGCACAACGCCGTCGCGGATCGGCGGCCAGGTGAAACGTCCTTGGTGCAACCACTTCGTTACCAGCACCATGCCGCTGCCGTCCCACGCCAGAAGCTTCACTCTGTCCATGCGCTTGCTGCGGAACACGAAGACGTCGCCGCAATACGGGTTCGCACGCAGCGCTTCGCTCACCAGCGCCGACAGCGTGTGCACCGATTTGCGAAAGTCGACCGGCTGTGCCGCCAGCACCACCTTGAGGTCAGACCGTAGTGCAATCACCGGATCCCCCGAAGCGCCGCCAGCACCGTCGACAGGGTCGCCAG
>NZ_JBEGDB010000064.1:0-33130 GCF_043638955.1 Bradyrhizobium sp. 31Argb
AACGTTCGTGACGATCGCGACCCGCCCCTCTCTTGGGTGAGACGCGCGGAGTTAAATCACTGATTTGCCCGACGGCGGAAGCGGAATGTTTTTTGTGTGAGGGCTGGACGAGGCAAATCACGTTGGAATTGCTCGCGAATTTTTCTCCCCCGTCATTCCGGGGCACGCGCAGCGTGAGCCCGGAATCCATTTCACCGCCCGCGCCTGTGGCCTGATGGATTCCGGGCTCGATGCTTCGCATCGCCCCGGAATGACGGCTGAGGAATGTGGCGACACGAACGGCCAAAACCGGCCCGCCCTACCACTCTTCCGGGCAGGGATCGACGATCTTCCAGAGTTCGATGCCGTTCTTGATCTTCTTCATTTCGGTGGTCAGCCCACCGTTGCGGCGGATCCAGTCCTTCACCGTCTGTGGGTAATAGGACATCAGGTCGGAGGTGCCATCGAGGCTCGTGACCTTGATGCCGAAGGTGAAGGCCTTGTCGTAATAGGCCTGGTGGAAACCGACGCTTGCCCTGGGCGTGACACAGATCTTGTTCATCGGCACGATGCCGAACACGAGCGTGCAGGCGGAATTGCAGATACCGTCGATGATGACGCGCTCGCCGCGCTCGCGGATGCGCTTGTACTTGGCCTTGTACTCATCGACATAGCCGCCATGGTCGCGCGTGATGTGCAGGACGGCACGCGCCGGCGCCATCGCGAGAGCAAGGAACAACAGGGCGAGAAGCGTGATGCGCATGAACAATGTGACAGTAGCCTTGGTCGCCTCAAACAAAGCCGGCTGCGGGCCCCGGACCAGACCCCAAAACTCTGGCCGGACTGTGTTGGGAAACCGTTAAGCATCCAGAATGGGCCAAAAATTGACGTGATGTGGCCTATTTCCCGCAGTTTTTCCCTCCAAACCGAGCTAAATGAAAGGCTGGATCGGCCAGAATCGCCCCGGCTGGCCCTGGAGACGCACAATGCCCAGACTGAAGTTTTTGGCCGCCGCGGCGGTTCTTGCCGCCATGGCTGCCGCCCCAAGCGTGGCCGACGCCCGCCATTACCGCCATCACCACCACCACCGGCACCACGCCGGGCACCTGCCCTATCAGATCAGCTACCTCCACAATTACGGCCCGGGCGCGACGCCCGGCACGTTCGCCTATTACGACGGCCCGACGGCGGTAAAATGCCGCCAGAGCGCCTCCGCCTATATCGGCCAGGACGGCCGCCGGCATCCCTGTTTCTGAAGGCCCCACCGGGCGGGACGCCGTGCGCAGGGCACCTTTTCCGCTCCACGCGCTGGCCGTTCCGGCCCAAACCTGATAATCGACGCTTGGATCATGATCCGACCATACCGAGTCGGATCCATGATCTGACTTCTCTGTCTGAGCATGATCTCCGTGCAAACGCTTCGCGTTTGTCGCGAGGGAAAACCGGTTTCTACTTTTCCGGATCATGCTCCAAGGCACGCGCTCGTAGCTCAGCTGGATAGAGCATCGGATTTCGATTCCGAGGGTCGGGAGTTCGAATCTCTCCGAGCGCGCCAAATTCCGCCGATTGCCCTCTATTGCCGCCGATAACCTCCGAAACTACGCCTACGTAAGAGCGGTGAACAACCGCCGGACGGAAAGGCATACAAATGGCGGTGTTTGGCGGCAGAAGAGTTCGAATCGCTTCCGGTCGAACGGTCTTTTTTACCCGCCGCAGGCACCGGTATGGGCTTTGAGTGGCTTCTATGCGCCATCTATTTTGCCGATGGGGGGTAGCGGTTACTCCGCCGGTCAGCCCGCTGCCAATGATAATATTCGCGTTGATGTCAATTAGAGCATCCAAAATATCATGCAAGTACTCCTAGGCTATCCCCCCGCGTGATCGCTGCCACCGTGCGCGGCGATGAACATGGCGACGGCAGACCGGCAATAAGATTCGATTTCGTTGTCGTCCTCTGCTCTCGCCTCATCGAAACGTGCGATAATTAGGAGATCGGATCCTTTGAACAGCGCCGCAAACAAGCGGGCTGACCGGAGAGGATCGGGCACGTTCAGAAGCGCCTTCGTGTGCAACTGACGCAACAGGGCCTCGATTTGGGCGATGACATGGGCGGGGCCGGCTTCGTAATGGAGCTTGCTTAGCGACTTTTGGTTCGTCTTGTCGGCCATGACCATGGCTTCGACACTGCGGACGTCTGATCTCAACAGCGTGCGAAGCAGTGATGATCCCACCGCCATGAGCTGATCTTCGACCGAACCGTCGACGCCTTCAAGAAGGGCCTGTGGTGCAAACAACTGATGGCAGCCGGCCGCGATGGCCGCCCTGAACAGCGCCTCCTTGTTCTCGAAGTGCCGATAGATGCTGAGCTTGGATATCTTCGCTCGCTGGGCGACCTTGTCCAATGTCGTCGCTTGAAAACCCAGTTCTGCAAAAAGTTCGCCCGCGGTGTCGACGATCGTTTGGCCAAGCGCCTCGTTGGTGGGCCGGCCGCGCCGGCCCTGTCTGTTTTCGGTCACGACAATTCCAGTCCTTGACAGTATCGTAATTCTCGTATTACGATACCATGTAGTATCCAAAATGTGCAAGCGCATTTGTCGGACGATCGACGGCCTGAAATACGAGAGATCCATGCAGCGACGAACCCTGCTGAAGCTGGCCGCGGCGCTTTCCGCCATCGGCATCGCCCGCGCCCCGGCCACCGCCAAGTCCGGCCCACCCTCTTCCATCCACAACAAGGAGCCTATCACCATGGATGACGTCATCATCATCGGCGGCAGCTTTGCCGGCCTCGCAGCCGCTCTGCAGCTCGGCCGTGCCCGCCGCAAGGTCACCGTTCTCGATACCGGCCTGCCGCGCAATCGCTTCGCCGGCCATTCGCATGGGCTGCTCGGCCACGATCACAAGCCACCGCTGGACATCCTGGCCGAGGCGCGGCAGCAACTGGCGCGTTATCCCGCGATCAAGCTGGTCAGTGCGCGGGCCGACAGCGTCTCCGGCGGCATCGACGATTTCTCCGTCCTCACTGGCAATGGCGAAAGCCTTGGCGCGCGCCGCTTGATCCTGAGTTATGGCGTTGTCGACCAGATGCCTGCTGTTCCGGGCTTTGCCGAAAGCTGGGGCACATCCATCGTGCCCTGCCCCTATTGCGATGGCTTTGAAGTCGCCGGCCAGCACTGGGGCCTTGTCTGGTCGGGTCCGCAGTCGATGAATCAGGTCAGGCTGTTCCATGACTGGACCGACAGGTTGACCGTCTTCGCTGATGGTCACGACATTCCGCCCGATATCCGGGCCGATCTGGAGCGTCGCAACACACCTGTCGTCGACGGCCGGATCACCGAGGTCGCCCATCACGGGGGGCATGGCGCCACCCTCAAGCTCAATACCGGCCCCGATGTCGCGGTCGACATCCTGTTCGCGCATCCGCGCAACAAGCCGTCCGCAAGCCTGCATGAATCACTGGGTCTCGCCACGGTCGATACGCCCCTCGGCATCGTCCTCAAGGTCGACGAGCGGCGCGAGACCAGCATGCCCGGCATCTACGCCGCTGGCGACCTCACCAACCCCGTCATCCCCTCGGTCACCACGGCATCATGGCAAGGCGCGATGGCGGGCATCTTCGCCCAGCAGTCGATGCTGGTTTGAGAGCACAGATTGGAGGATGAGCATGGCCGTCGAACCGGGCAGCGCGGGTGTGCGCTTCCCTCCGCCCTTCATCTATCTGGGAGCGCTGCTGTTGGGGCTGGCGGCGGAGCGGTTCGTCACCCTGCGCTCTTTCGGTATCGACTGGCGGTTGCTGGTCGCAGCAGGCGCGCTGCTGTTCGTTGCCGGCGCGGCGGTGATGCTTGCGGCGGCGGGGCTGTTCCGGCGGCTGGGCACCAACGTTCGCCCGTCGCAGCCAACGACCCTCATCGCAAAGACCGGTCCCTATCGGTGGACCCGCAATCCCATGTATCTCGGCATGGCGCTTATCTATGCCGGCCTTGCGATCGGCTTCGACGGGCCGATCGCCTTCGCCTTGCTCCCGTTGGTGCTGATCGCGATCCAGACGCAGGTGATCGCCCGCGAGGAGCGCTATCTCGAAGCGAAGTTCGGCGACGACTACCGCCGCTACAAAGCCGAGGTTCGCCGCTGGCTCTAACTATTCCGCCGCCTGCGGGGCCGCTTGATAAACCAGCACCGGCTTCCTTGCCGCGAGCTATCATATTCTGAAGGTCGCGGGCCAGTGTCACGGAAAACCGACTGGCCGGCTAAACATATCTAGACCACTTTCAGATGGTATCGCCCGCCGATACTCATTCCTACATCCTGCGCCAGGTCACGCTCGGCCTTCCTGCATAGTCGCAAACCAGCATGTGAGGCGGGACAGATCTCCTCTATCTGCTCCGAGAGGGGCCTTAGAGTGCTATAGCGTAAACATAGTTCTCATCATCACCCGGCGCGGTGCGCCACAGCCGATGAAGATAGGCGCCACTGCTTCGCCGTGGCGCTATGATGCCGGGGCCCGGGTGCGCGCTCAAATCGCCAGGACAGCGATAGACTGCGATCTGGCACTTCGCCTTCTCGAGCAGCTTTTCCTCGGACGGGGCGATCACGGGCATTGCGAGGACCGTAATCCGGTTTCATACTCTCGCGTCGCCCGGAGGCGCACCTCGACCGGCTAACGTGACGGTGCGACCAACCCGAAAAAATGCAAGAGACAATGCCGGGTTACTGGAAAGCGGAGAGACAGCGATGCTGTTTCGTCACGCGTTTGCTCTTGTGTCGATGACGGCGCTGTTGGTGGATCCCATCGACGCCGTGTCGCAGGACATGCTGCGCAGCGTCGACCTCAACAGCCCCGAAATGTCGACATCCGAGATGACGCGGGCCGAGGTCGAGACGCTTCTCAAGGCGGCGCCTCAAGACGCCGCGGGCCAGAGCTCTGCGGATTTGCAAGGAAAGCGGCTGTCGCAACTCGATCTCTCGGGGCTCGACTTCTCCGGCAGCAATCTCCGCCTCGTCAAGCTCAACCGGACTAGCCTGAAAGGCGCACGCTTCTATCGTGCCATCCTCAACCAGGCTTGGCTCATCGACGCGGATTTGACCGGGGCGTCTCTCGTAAATGCATCACTCCTCGGCACGCAGATGCAGCGCGCCAAGCTTGGCGGCGCCGATTTGAACAGCGCTCGCATAACCGCGGATCTTTCTGGTGCCAGCTTGATCGGGGCTAAGCTTGCTGGCGCCGATTTGAGCGCTGATATGCGCAACCAATCGATGGGCTTGATGCGTGGCGTGCTCAAATCCGCCGATCTCAGGAATGCCGATCTGAACGGCGCCAATCTCGCGAGCGCCGATCTCGAATTCGCGCAGCTGCAGAACGCCAATCTGGCGAATTGCAATCTTAGCGGTGCCGACCTTTCGGGAGCCGACTTGTCCAACACCAATCTCGCAGGCGCCGATTTCACCGAGACTGACCTCGCGTCGGCCCTCTTGCCGAGCGCAGCCGCGCTGGAAAAGGCCCGCAATCTGGACAAGGCCAGGAACTTGAACCTGGCGCGGCGCCTACCTTAGTGATCGCAGTGATCCGAAACCTGGCATTTCAGCCAGCAACTGAAGCGATCGGCGCCAATGCAGCGATGCCAACAGCCCTCAGATCAAGAAACAACGGTTTGGGCTGGCTAGCCGAGACCGATGGGTGCGCCACGGCCGACGAAGATGTTAGCTCGCCGCATCCTTGAGCGCGGTTTCGAAGCTCTTTGCGTCGAAGGCCGGCATACTCTGGATCCGCCCCAGACCCTGGGTGGCGTACCAGACGGAGAACGCGAGCATCGCTCCCTCATTCGGGGCATCGACGATGTCGACGAAATCGTAATAGCCCTGCGTGTAGTGGATCGACTCGACCTTGATGCCCAGCTTGTCGAGTTTTGCCTTGGCCTTGCCGATCCGCTCCGATTGCTTGCTTGCCCACTCCGGGCTCAGACTACCAAGCAGCACATATTTCATGGCCACCTCCACGTGACGTTGATCATGATGCGCGAAGGACCCCACGATTATACGCCTTCCAGGGACCCGTGCCATGTCGTTGTGCGTAGCGGGAACGGCAAGATACGGCCTCCCCGGCCCCGCATTTTGTCCGACAAGCCCTATAGCCAGCGCCGTACCCGCGCGCGGTAGCGGCGATAGACGTTCCCGAACTTGCGCTCGAGATAGGCTTCCTCGCGGGTGATCACACCGTAGCGAATGACAAGCGCGAAGGGCACCAGCGTCATCAACAGCCAGAGGTTGTTGAAGGCAATGGCCAAGCCGATGAGCCCCAGTACCATGCCGAGATAGATGGGGTTGCGCGTGAAGCGGTAGGGGCCAGTCTCCACGATGGTCGTGGACGGCAAGTTGGTGGGCACATTCGAGCCGGCCCGGGTCATGGTAGTGATCGCCCACGCGACCAGCGCCACCGCAACGACAAACACTATCGCGCCGAGCCAGCCTGCAGCAACCACGGCCGGCAAGAACGGCAAGGGTATGAGCCAGTTGAGCGCGAGACCGGCAAGCACCGCTAGCACCCACGCGATCGGCGGCCGGACAATGACATTCGCAGTATCTGCCGTGTCAGTCATAATGGGGCCGCCAGCCGAAGACTATTTGCAAGCGTATCGCAAAATCGCAGGCGGTCCGAGATTTGCCGGTTGGAACGCGCAGCGGGCCGCCGCATCATAGCGCCACGGCGAAGCAATAGAGCCCATCCTCGTCTGCCGTGGCGCGCCGCACCACCTAAGATATTGTATTCCTTGCATCTTTTTCGTTTGGCCCGTTTCGGCACCGCCCGTGCAATTGACGGGCAAAAACGCATCACTCAGCTCCGCAAAGTGCTGGCCAGGGGTTCAGCTTGGATGCATCCTAATGCGCCGCAGGGTCTGTGGGCGCACCCCCCTATGCAGCTCCCCCGCGCAAAAATAATGGCGAACTGTGCTCAACCGAACAGAGACTTAGCGTCGATTGTCTAGACTCCCATGTCCGCGTAGCGCACAGGCCAACGAGGACGTGAGCCATGAAGGACCTCAGCGGAAAATTGCACCAGCTCCGGGCTGATGCCAACAATTGTGCCGTCATGGCCATGTCGGCGACGGATCCAAATAAACGCGAGCTGCTTAAGCGTTTGGCGGATGAGCTTGCCATCGAGGCGCTTGAGCTGGAACAGGTCGTGAAAAGGCAAACAGGGGATCTGGGCTCCGACGAGCAGTACAATGCCTTGTCCAAGCCAGCGTTAGACCCCCCTATGCCGATCCGGAGAAAGCCGCTCGCCGGCTCGTGAAGCTCGCGCGTGCCGTCGAGCCGAAACAGACGGACCGCATTCACATCGAGAAAATCAACTACTCGTTTCTTTTTCAGGACAAGGCCAAGCCGGCCGTATACGGCGCCGGGTTTTGCCGCGCTCCGGCAAGACCTTAAGCACGTATTACCTCAGCGCGTACTATCCGACCGGCGATGTCGCCGAGCTGTGCGAGCTGATTGGCCAACGGCTGGGGAAAAACAGTCGTTACGTCAATAGCGCTGCATGTTTCCGGATCGGCGAAGCGATATCCTTTTCAAAGTGTGGGCTTCGGATGCATCATGCAGTTCAGCCGCATCATCGGTCCGACGGAAGACTTCCAAATTTGGAGCGCGATAAGCCGCGGGTTCTCGTTCGTGATCAGTAATGAGAGCCGGACCGGCCCGGGCCTTCACGGAGAGCCCGGCTTTGTTGCCTCGTGGCGTCCCATCGATCTGAACAGGCCTGCGATCAGAGTGGGCGGTTCGCCGTTCAAAACCTTCGCTGAAGCCGAGAATGCGTGTGAGGCGATGCTGAAGCACCTGACCGATGACAGGATCGAGTAGATGCAGTCGCCTCCCTCTACTTGGCGATTGCCATAATCTGACGATCGTACTTCACCTTCGCCAGGTCGCAGTGCCCTCTTTGTTAGCGCCGCTGGCGGCTTTGCTGAGTTGGCGTGCAAACTCTCCCCGAAGAACTTCGCCATCTCACGTCGGTTCTACGATCCGGGTACAGCGGGCATCCATAGTTCAACTCGGAAAAATGAGACAGGTCGTCGTGCCATGAGCGAGCAATCGGCCCTTGCCGTCCGTGACGCGCCCTTCGGCCGTGCCGATACGGCGCCCACAATTCAAAACCATTCCTTCGGCCCTGATCTGGCCCGTTTCCGGCGTGATTGGGCGCACAAGGGAAATCTTGAATTCGAGCGTTGTCTGAGCCACGCCCTGGTCCAGCGTCGATTGGACGGCGAGCCCCATGCAGCTATCGAGCAGCGTCGCCGTGAGGCCGCCATGGACCGTGCCGGCTGGATTTAGGTGTGCGTCGGTTGGAATGAGCGTCACGACAACACGACCGCGCGTAGCCTCGGCCACGTCGTATCCCAACGTTCGCGCCAAGGTGTTGAGAGGAATCGTGCCGCTGGCAAGGCCCTGCACAAACTCCAGTCCACTCATCGTCTTCTGTGTCTCGGCATCCACCGTCCCGAAGGTCTTGGTCAGCATCGTATCTCACTCCGTCTCGCTCAGCTCGTTATCGTCCTTGGCGACGCTTTTTTGCGAAACGCCGATGGTGACCGGCCATAGATCCGGCTGAAAGATGCGCTCATGCGCCTTGCACTCGAAAACCCGGCACGCTTGGCGATGAGAGGAATTGGAAGATCGCTTTCATCGAGGAAACGCTTTGCACGTTGAACACGAAGCGAAAGCGCGACTTGCAGAGGCGATGCATCGAGGTGCTCGGCAAACAGCCGCGCGAGGTGCCGGGGTCCTACTCCGAGACGATCGGCCAATGCTTCGATATTGCTTCGATCAAGTGCGCCGTTTTCGATGAGCGCCAGTGCACGCTCGACAGTCGTCCTGGTCCCCTTCCAGGCCGGGCAGAAAGGAGCGGCCTCCGGACGGCAGCGGAGGCAAGGTCGAAAACCCGCGTGTTCCGCGGCAGCGGCGCTGCGATAAAACCTCACATTCCGCGAGAGTGGCGTTCGCACCGGGCAGACGGGCCGGCAATACACTCCCGTCGTCTTGACCGCCACGAACACCAGCCCGTCCCACGCCGGATCGCGGCGTCGAAATGCTTCATATTGTGCGGCGAAGTCGAGCATGCGATTGCTATAATGACCATCGCCGCAGGTGGCGAGCCATTCTCGAAGACCAGGTCCGAAAACGACCGCCGCCAGGACGGCACGCGCTCGTAGCTAAGCTTGATAGAGCATCGGATTTCGATTCCGAGGGTCGCGAATTCGAATCTCTCCGGTCCGCCCTTCGTACACCCCTGGGCACTCCAGAACCTGCCGTTTTGCGCTTGGTGCGAGCACCGGCGTGCGCAGGAGTACGCTTTTCCACATGATGCGAAGTGGCGCTCTATTTGTCCTCGTCGGGGGCAAATCGAGCATGGCGCTGAAGGTCCATCCTGTCGTGGAGGATGCGCACGATTTCGATCGTGCTCTTTAGCGCTACCCGGTACATGATGAAGTAGCTTCCGCGACGACCGCGTCGCTCAACATGGAGCGTGCGAAGACCCGGCATGATCGCGTCCCGGGCCTTGGAGCCTGCGACATCAATCGCCTGAACGAGCGTGTCCCGATAGACGCGCGATTGTCGCGCGCCAAAATTCTCGGTGGTCCATTTCAGGATGTTCGCAAAGTCGAGTTCGGCAGCAGCGCCGAGACGGACGCGCCATCTATGCTCGGCCATACAGGCCCTATTCGGCTGTTCCGGAGATGACCTTCTCCGAGAGCTCGTTCAGATAGGCTTGCAGGTCTTCGATATTCCTGAATTCTTTGAATTCGCCTCGGTCCAATGCACCAACGCCGAGGCGAGCCGCAGCGCGTAAGGCCTTCAGCTTGCCCGCGTCCTCCGCCTCGCGTTGCTCCACCAGCCGCAACCCGTCACGCAGCACTTCGCTGGCGTTCTGATAGCGGCCGGACTTGACGAGGGTGTCAATGAGTTCTTCCTGGCGCTCGGTCAGCACAACATTTCTCGTTGGCATTGGCGTCCTCGCGGATCGTTCAAAAAATGGCGTATGGCATAATAGGCCATCGTCGTTCGATGGCCTCAACCCCGATTTTGGCGCGTGCACTATTATGGCTTTCGATTTGCCGTAACCAAGCGCGAAGGCGGCACGGGTTGCGATCGGCGCAATGTGCTGTAGGTTTGGAGAATACAGCTTACTGCCACCATTCTAACGAAAACAGGCCGGCCGGCTTGGAGCGTGGGCGACGACAGTCGCGTTCCGATCGGATCAGGCGTCGGGGAAGGAAGGCTTGGAGATGTCAGAATACGATCAGCCAACGCCAATGCGCTTCGCTCTCAGTCGTCGGCAAGTCGTGGTCGGCGCCGCGTGTCTCGCTGGCGCCGGAATCCGGGCGACGCGGTCGCCTGCCCAGACAACCCCTTACCGATTCCGGCAAGGCGACTTCGAAATCACGGTCTTAAGCGATGGCCATCTCGTGCTGCCAGCGACGATCCATGGGCTTGATGCGCCGCGGGAAGAGGTTCACAGGCTTCTACAAGAGGCTGGTTTGGATCCCGATCAGGTGAAGCCGGCAACAAATCCGGCTCTGATCCGCACCAGATCCGACCTCATTCTCCTCGATACCGGCTCTGGTGCGAACTTCCAGGGGACCGCCGGAAAACTGCTCGACAACCTCAAAGCTGCCAATATTGATCCGAAGAGCATCACCAAGGTCGTATTCACCCATGCGCATCCCGACCATATCTGGGGCACGATTGGCGCGGGCGGTGCCCTGAACTTTCCAAATGCCGCCTACTACGTCTCGGCGGCCGAATGGGATTTCTGGATGGACCCTCACCTCACAACGAAGCTCCCCGAACAAATGCATGTCTTCGTCACGGGTGCGCAGACCAATCTTGCTGCGGTCAAGGATCGCGTGACCATGGTCAAGCCCGGTGATGACATCGTAACGGGCCTCAGCGTACTGGACAGTTCGGGTCACACGCCGGGCCATATTTCCTTGGTCCTGGCAGGCAGCGAGGGGCTGCTCATTCCGGCCGGCGCGATCACGGAACCCGCCGTCTATTTTCCTCATCCGGAGTGGCAGTTCGCCTACGACATGGACAATGGCACAGCCGTCGCCAACCGGAAGAAGCTGCTCGACCGCGCCGCGACCGACAAGATGAAGATGCTGGGCTTCCACTGGCCCTATCCCGGCCTGGGCTTGGCCGAGCGGAAGGGCACGGGATATCAATATGTGCCAGCGGCCTGACGGCCGAAGATTGCTAAGTGGCCGCTGTCGATTGGCCGGATTTCAGGGGCCCGCCGATGCGGCTAACGCGGCGCCGCGCTAACACTCGATTTTCTGGCCCATCGAAAGCGTGGCCCGGCGGACTGATGCGAACCGCTTTCTCGACATCGTCGGGAGTGAAATCCTCACCTGGCTCAAAGCGAAATCGAGCTTGCAAGCCGAGGTTTCGCTCTTCACGGCAGCTCGCAAGCCGTCGCAGCCAGCCGAATTCTCCTTGATATCTCAGGAGGCACCCGATAAAATCGCAACCATTGATCGAGACATTTGGCTACTGACAGATATTACAATCTCCGAGAATGCGATGCAGCGCTGGCTGATTTCAGGCGCATCGGGGCAGTTGGGCGGTCATATCCTCAGTGCGCTTTCGCGTCACTGCCCTGGCGATTACGTGCATGCGCTTGGCCGTTCACCGCCGCCGGGCGCGCATGTCACCGAATTGGTGGATATCAGAAGGGGCGCGGCTTTGATGGAGTTGCTGCAACGCGCGACCCCGACGCGCATCCTGCACCTTGCGGGAGTACCGCCCCTGATCGCCGAGTCCGACCCCGCCTCCTGCCATGCGCTCCACGTTGACGCCGCGATGAGGATGGCGGCTTACGCCGCCTCTACGAACGGATGGATGCTGTATGCCTCGTCCGATTTCGTGTGGGACGGAAACGGCGGGTTCCACGATGAAGACGATGTGCCACTTCCGGCGAACGTCTATGGCAGAAGCAAGCTTGCCGGCGAGCGTGTCGTCATAGAGCACGGCTGCGGACTGGTCGCCCGCTACTCGCTGCTGTTCGGTTTCCCGGTCGATTGTCGCCAGACATCATGGACGACGATCGCCGCACGCCTCAAGCGCAACGAACCGGTCAACGCGATCGATAACGAATGGCGATCGCCAATCAGCCTGGCCGACGCAGCTTTGGCAACAATAGAGCTGGCAGTGCAACGTCATCACGGGCTCGTGCACATTTCAGGCTCATCTGCGATGACGCCGTACGAAATCATCTGCATGATGCGCCGGGAGATGAACTCGGCGTCGGACATCCAGCGGGTCTCGCGCACCTCGTTCAGTCCGAACATGATCCGGCCGCGCAACGTCACCCAGTCGAACAGCCGGCTGAGGCGCCGCCTTCCGGGATTCGAGCCCGCGCCTTTGCGATCTGCTCTGCGCATCGCACAGGGCGCGGTGCCGCGCTTTTCCGTGATCATTCCGGTGTATCACGGAGCCGACACCGTAGGCCGGAGCCTGACTGCGCTTGCCGATCAACGCTTCGATAACGATGGCGGACTGCAAGCGAGCGACGTCGAGGTGCTGCTGGCACTGAACGACGGCCGGGAAGACAGCGAGGCGGCGGTGGCCGCGCATATCGCGAGCTTGCGCGCACGGAACTTCCACGTGCGATTGCTGCGTACGCCGCCGACCCGCCGCGCCGCCATAGCCGCGGCCGAGGCGGTGGCGGCTGCCGGCACCCATCGCCTCTACCTGGACCAGGACGCCAGACTGTCCCCGTACGCGCTTTCCGCCTTATTTGCAGCGCTCACGATGGGCACAGGCATTCAATTCGCCGCGCCTCGCGCACGGTTCGATCCCTCCCCTTCCCCGGTGGTGCGCGCGTTCTGCCGTTACTGGTGCGCTTTACCCTATTGCGATGCTTCGCCCGTCACCATGGGCGCCTATGCGGTGTCAGCCGAGGGCCGGCGGCGGTGGGGCGCGCTCCCGCAACTCGCGTCGGACGACAAGTTTGTCCGGATGCTGTTCGCTCCGAAGGAACGGCTGCTGCTCGCATCGGAGAGCTACCATGTGGTGGCGCCGCAAGGCTGGCGCGAGTTGATCCGGGCTCGGCGCCGCTACCTGCGTGGCAATCGCGAATTGGCGCGGGCGACCCACCTTGCTCCTCCAGATCCGATTCCGCGCTACAGGGGCGTCCTCAGGCCGCTTCTGCGACCGTCGGCCTGGTTCGATTTCGCGGTCTTCGTGGCAGCCTATGGCGCGACCTGGCTGACGGAAAGCGTCGGGGCGCGAACGGCGAGACGATCGTGAACCACACCCTCGATGTCGTCATCCCCGCAGGTGGCGATCCTGGGCTGCTTCAGCGATGCCTTGTTGCACTTCTGTGCGACGGCCACGATATCGACCTTCGCGTGATCGTGGTGGCAAACGGGCCTGCGTCCAGCCAAAATCAGGCGAGCGCTGAGTTGTTGCTGAGGGCGTTCGAGGATGAACGCCAAACATTGATCGTCGTAACGAACACCTGTCCGGGCAAGACGGCGGCGCTCAATCGGGGTGATCGCGAACGTCGTGGCGGGGCGGTCCTTTACCTTGACGCAGACACCATCATTCTCCCTGGCACCTTGGCCGCGATTGTCGCAGGCCTGGCCACCGATGAGCCGCTTCTCGTCGCGCCTCCCATGGTGCTGGTTCGGCCGGAGGGCCGACTGGAGCGCGGGTTCGCCTCAGTGTGGCCGCGTCTCTCCGGGATGGAGAACGACGTCGTCGGAGCCGGCGTCTATGCCACGAACCCGGCGGGCCGCCGCAGGTGGAGCGCGTTTCCCCCGATCGCGGCCGACGACCTGTTCGTGCGCTCGCTCTTCGCGAGAAGCGAACGAAAACTCCTTGCCGCGGGCGGCTTCCTGTTCAACCTCCCACGGAGATGGGATCTAATCCGGGCCAAGCGGCGGTGGGACCATGGCAATCGCACCCTTGCAGGACTGCACGATGTTCGGCCAGGCAACCTGCCCACGAGGTCGTTCCGGTCCCGATTGGGCGATGTCGCGCGTCTCTGGCGAGAGGGCCCAGCCCTCGCGTGCTTCGTACTGCTGGCGCTCTCGGCACGGCTTACCCGAGGCGAGAACGATGATGCCGCCGCGTGGATCGGGCCAAAGCCGCCGCCGATTGCACCGGTCGCACCACGCCGACCACGCATCGGCATATGCATCGTCACGCATAACAACGCTGATGAAATCAGAGCCTGCCTCACTTCGCTGAAATCTTGCTGGTCCGAGCTTTCGATTCGAATCGAGGACAACGCGTCGGTGGACGGCACGGCCGATCTTGTTCGACAAGCCGAATGCCGCACGAAGATCAGAGCGAACCCCGTCAATCGCGGATTCGCCGCTTCAGTCAACCGGCTCGCCGTCGATTTCGGTGAGGAAGTCGACCATCTTCTGCTCGTCAATCCGGACGTCGAACTGGCATCCGATGCGATCGATCAGTTGATCGCGGCCTCGCTGGCGAGCGAGGCGGAGGCGATCGTCGGCGGACGGATGATGCGGCACGACGGTAGCGTCGACCCCCACAACTGCCTTGCCGAACCGTCGCTCCGACAATCGATCGCGTTCGCACTGGGCCTGCGGCACTGGCCCGGTGGCAAGTGGCTCGATCCCGATGCGCTCGGCGGCTGGGGCCGGACCGGCATCCGGGCAGTCCCAGCGCTCACGGGAGCAACGCTCCTGATCAACCGTGCATTGTGGGACCGGCTGGGCGGGTTCAATGAGCAATACTTCCTCTATGGAGAGGACGTTGACCTGTGCATCAGGGCGAAAAGATTGTCGGGCGCTCCGCTCTTCACTGGCTTTGCGCGCTACATCCATCAAGGCGGCGCGAGTTCGGCGAGTGACTCCGAGCGGTGGGTCGCGATCCTGCGCGGCAAGGTGAGCCTATACCGCCAGCACCTGCCCGCGCTCCGAAGCAGACTAGCTCGATGGCTGCTGCTGGGTGGCGTAACACTGCGCGCAATGGCTGAAACATCAGGGCTCGCTCGCAGAACGATATGGCGAGACCTGTGGCGGAACCACAACCTGTGGCGGCACGGATGGCCACAGCCTGACCATTCGGCCAAATAGCAGCGCGTGGCTCGCGCTGCGGCCACGCGAAGACCGAGTTCACGCCGCCGAGGTGTCGATCTGGCGGCGGATCACCCGCCGCACCTCTGCATTCGACAGGAACAGATCGTGGTTGATGATGCCCCAGCCCGAGTCGGAAGCATCGACCACGCGCACGCCGAGCTTCTCGATGACGGCTTTCTCGGCGGCGCCGACGCGTGTCATGCCGCCGGCGAGCGACCCCGAGAGTGCGAGCGCGCGGTCGTTCGTTGCGGTGATCACCGTGATCTTGCGGGCGAGCGGCCCGATGCGGTTGATCGCCGACGAGAACACGTCCATGTCGATATCGGGCGAAGCGAACACCACGGCGCCGATCCTGCCGTCAACGGTGTCACCATATCGATCATGGAGCTGGCGCAGGCTTTCGAGCGCCAGCATCGTTCCCATGCTGTGCGCGACGATGTGGACGCGGCCGGCGCCCGCGGGCGTCACGATGGCCTGAAGCACGCGTTCGAAGTCATCGCGGGACCACATTGCGCTGTCGCGGTCGTAGGCGTAGTCGAACAATCCCGCCTTTGACGGCCAGGAGAACACCATCGTCTGGCCACGGAACCGGATGCCATCGGAAAGGTGGGCCGCATCGAGCGCCGCCGTCTCGAACGTCTGCTTGAAGCCATGCACATAGATCAGGACGTCTGATCCGCCGCCGCCGGCCTGCCCGAGAAGATCGCTGACGTCTCCCGAAACCGGCTCGACCTGATCAATACGCCAATCGCCGAGCCCTGCTGCCGCCAGGGAGAAACGACTTTCGTCCGGCGGCACCAGCTTCGCCCGTGCGACGGTCATCGCGGAGGCCCGATCCGGCCCGAACCAAGGCTTCGCGCGCCCGCCTTTTACGGGCTTGCGCGTGGTTGCGACAAGCAGCGTGGGGTCCACCGACAGCGACGATGCATCGTAGCGCGCGCCGGTCGCGCCCAGGCTGGCGCAGCCGCCGAGCGCGAGTGCGCCCGCAGAGGATGCAAGCCCGCCCAGCAGGGCGCGGCGGGACATCATCACTTCGTTTTGCAGTAAGTGTCGGACGATCATGCGGGACTTCAGAAGCCGCCTCCGTAAGACCCGCCCCTCACCAATTTCCTGAATGATGATGGCGGCGAGAAAAGGGCGGCAGCTTCAGGCCGGGACGTAAGACCGCCGAACGGCGTATCACTGATTACGGCGCGGAACAGGTCGGAACCCGGCGAAGCAAAGTTCCCTTGTGGCCATTCCGGTGAAGCCTTCAGGAGGAAAAAGCCGACCGCGACGGCGCCAGTCTCTTGACCGATTCCTGCAACTGCGCGCCCGTTTGGGAAGCGCGTACCTTCAGGAGCGCGCGGCAGCGGCTCTCCCGCGTTCGGTAACCTGATAGAGCACATGACCGGGGTCCTGAGGAAATACCTTCAGCCAACCTAACTCGACGAGGCGCTGATACCTGGTCTTATCAAGGTGTTCGATCACCGGCTTGGGGCGGCCGGCTGCAACGATCTCCCGGATCAATCTGAAATCATCGAGCTGCGCCATGATCAGTGCTCCTCGTTGCGTTCCGTACAATTTCAGCCCGCCCTCGGCGATGGGCTTCAAACTTCATCCGGTCCTTGCCTCGGCACATTGCAAGTCGCGGTCACGCGCCAACAACAAGCTCGTTGATGGCGGCGATCAGGTGTCAGCCCAAGTATTCGGCGATATCCTCCAGCGAGGCGTCGAAACGCTCGCCAAGCACCGCGCAATTGCTGTCTTCCTTCACGAGCGCGTATTTGCGGAAGTTGTCTTCGTCGATCGAACGTGAGCGCGACTTATGGATCGCGTATCCGAGCCTGCGTGCACGCGCTCGCAAGGCACTTTCCTTCGTCAGGCAGTTCCTTTATGGCCGAAGGCTGGACGAAGGCCGCATTACGATCGATTCACCGCCGGCTCCGAGACAGCGCCCATACGCTGGGACACAATGTTGTCTTTTGTTGTTTTTAGATGTTGTTTTTCTGCGCCAGCTCCAACGAGCATATCACATGCGCAGCGCCGGTGATAGACCGCCACTCCCGGCGAATCGCCAACCAACTGTTCAGGCAAGAAGATCGTCGGCCCTGCTCCGCTCCGGCGAGCGAAGCTCCCATCACAGCAATCTGCCTAAAGCATCACGAGCTGGACCACACCATCTTCGAGCTCGCCGCGAGCAAGTCTCGCGCGAGCGATATGCTCGAACTCGGTTCGATGTCTGTGCAAGTAGCTGAAAGCTTGGTTCTGGGTCCGAAAAGTCGTCTGAAGTCGGCATGCTTGCCTGACCGGCCCGACCGCCAGTGAGAATGTAATGGTTTGCCCTGACTCGATGGTGGATACAGTCCCCATGCTCTTCGCCATGTGTCCGCCTACTCCATAGGAAATGAGCGTCAGATGGTTTCCGCACTGCGCCGCTGAGCGCCGGAAGTCAATGGCTTGATACCGGCGACCATGGAAACCTGGAACACGGATCGAGTGCCAACCCAGCGTTTGATTATCGGCCCCCTACGAAGGCCGGTTCAAAGCCAGAGCCGAACGTGTGCGCTATTTGGAGAGCACCTTCTTGCGCTTCCTGTTCGAGATGTCCGGACGAGCCGCTTGAGTTGTCGCCTCCTCGGCCTCCCTGGCCTCCCTCAAGGCGCGAAGACGTTCCATGTTCTTACGCACCGCAATGGCCTGTTGCTGGACGTCTGCCATCGCTCGCGCACCTTCTTCCATCGCAAGACGTTGCCGGTTAGCGCGCGCGATGCTTTCCGGGGACGCTTCAGCGGGTTTCTGGACAGCCATCTCGTCTTCCCAATCCGAACAACACAAAGCCCGCTCAATCCCGGGATCGAGCGGGCAATACTGCCATTTCAGTACATCCGTGAAATGGCGCGAACGGTTCAGGCCAGCGACAGATTCTCTGCGCTTACCTTGCCCCGCACTTTGTCAGTCTTGATTTCAAAGGCCACCTTCTGGCCTTCGGCAAGGCCGGAAAGACCCGCCCGTTCAACGGCGCTGATGTGAACGAACACATCGTTCCCGCCATCGTTGGGCTGGATAAAGCCAAACCCCTTTTGACCATTGAACCACTTCACAGTACCCGTCGGCATTCTTTCATCTCCAAAGCATATTCGCGCGACCGTCACGCGATCCATTCAACTGGCGATGTCTTTGGGAAAGAGCCCGCGGGCACATTCAGAAAGGCACAGCGGCTAATCGAACCGATGCAACCTACAGGCCTCGGCCCTGGATTACAAGTCCCGGAGGTAAAATCGGCCGTCGCGGAAGGAACTTCTTCTCCTGTTCGATGCAGCAGGTCGGCTGCAAATGCAGCAAGAGCACAGGCTGCTCAATCGAAATCCTTGCAAAAAGAGCTGGCTATTCCCGCCCATAGGCTCCATCGTCAAAACAATTGTATCGGCTTCGCGCCGATGGCCGAGAGGCCGTGCGCTCCATCCGAACAGATTGCGGCGGCTCAGAATTGCGTCCCAACTTCTCTTCACCACCGGGATCGCTTTCAACCGAACTTCAGTACTCCGAAATCTCTGAAGCGCCCATTGCGGGAAGCTTCAACGGTTTTGCGCCGACAATGCTTAGGAGAAAAGCGCGTGCAGGTATTCGTCCGAGAGAACAACGTCGATCAGGCGCTTCGAATTCTGAAGCGGAAGATGCAGCGCGAAGGTGTTTTCAAGGAGATGCGCCGGCGTCGCTTCTACGAAAAGCCCTCGGACAAGGCTGCGCGAGAGAAGACAGAAGCCATACGACGGTTGCGCAAGCAGGCACGCAAGCAGGCTGTTCGAGACGGACTGATCGCTGCGCCGGCCAAAAAGCCGACCGACAACAAGCGCGGGCCGGAATTGCGTTCCAACATCATCGCCAGAACAGGACAGAACCAGCCGAATCCCAACCGGGAGTTCGCGCAGACGAAGACCGCGACCGAAACGTGATGCAGGAGACGTCGCAGCTATCACACCGGTTCGATATGGCGGGTTGGCCGCAAAGCCGTGAGGCTTTGAGTTTGCCAACGTAATCGAAGCGGCTCGTCTCGGTGCTCGCGAGCGCAAACCTTCACGCGTTGCGATCCTCAATGCGAGCTGGTGGCAGTCCTGGCGCAGTCGCGTTCGATCGGGTTCCGGGGGTGCTCACAGCGGGGAGCACCCTGACGGAAGGTGTTCACCGTGGGGCCACCGTGATTCCCCGGAATCCAAATGGGACCACGATACCGCTAAGGTTGCTTTCGCCGGGGCCAATTTCATTCCGAACAGATTTATTAACCGGCAAGGGCCGCTGAGAAATCAGCGGCCCTTTCGTTTCAGCGCCCCGGCGACAGGAATGCAGCGTTCAACCGGATTTGCCGAGCCGCAGTTTACTGGGCCTGACGCCATAGCGCCGGAGCAAGGCTCTGCTTAGCGCCCCCTCCGACTGGTAGCCGACATCGGCGGCAATCACGCAGATGGGGTCGTTCGTGGTCATGAGCCGCTGTCGCGCGAAGCCGAGACGCAGCTCGGTCAGGAAGGCGAGCGGCGCCAGTCCGGCCAGCTTGCGGAATGACCTGACGAGCGTTGCCCGGGATGCCGCGGACGCCTTCGCCAGGAGGTCGAGGGTCCAGTCGCGGGCGGGCTCGCGCAGCATCGCAAGCACCGCATGCGACGTCGAGCGATGGGTCAGAAGGGCGAGAAGACCGCTAGCCGGCGGCACCTCCTTGAGACGTTCGCGCAGCATCATCACGAAGAGTGCCGTTGCCAGATTGGTCGCGATGATCGTACTGCCGGTCTCGTTCGAATCCAATTCGTCGCTGATGCAGATCGCGAGCGTGTGTAATCGCTCGGCCAGCGGAAGCCTGGTCGAGCGCAGCACGACAAAGTTCGGAAGCGCGGCGATAAGGGCTTGCTCGGACGCAGCTTCACCCCGCAATACGCCGCAAACGAGCTCGGTGTCGTAGGCGACGCCCGGGGTCGACTTCGTGCGAATGGCATTGCGGAATTCGGTCACGATCCTGCGGATGGCGCCATCGGTCGAAACCGAGCGGACCACATGGGCGTCGCCGTGCGGGAGCAGCAATGTATCGCCGGCGCCAAGCTTCACCGGACCGTGACCGTTTATCTCGAACACGCAATGGCCGCGGGTCACGATGTGAAACTGCGCCCCGCCGGACGCCTCGTGCGGCGAGACCCAGGTGCCGCCGAACCTGCAGAAATCCTGTAAATCGGGTTTGACGCGCAAAAATGGCGCCAGGCTGCTTAACGGATCATCGCTTTCGTTTCTTGTCATGGTCGCTTGCATCGCTGCCAGATGTTGATCCGGGCGGCCATGCGAATGCGCCGCGCGGACATCCAATATTCCACCGGCTTCTGCTTAAGTTCTTCCCAGACCGCACGAAACAACGCTGCCCGCTTCTGGGGCCAAGCCGTCCGAGATTTCCCGAGACCGGAGAGCATTCATGTCCACCCTGCCCCAACACATGATGTCGCGGCGCGGCTTCTGCCTGTGCTGCGTGGCCGCGACCACGGTTGCGGCGACGAGCGGCTGGCTCAGTCCGCGCGAGGCCTATGCAGCCTCCCGCAACATCGTCGACTTGATCCGGGATTCCGCCGCCAAGACCCCCATCACCGTCCATAAATTGCGCGGCAACGTCAGCATCTTCGAAGGGTCCGGCGGCAATATCGCGGTCCTCACGGGACAAGACGGCAAGGTCTTCATCGACGCCGGGATCACGGCGTCGCGTCCGCGCATTCTCGAGGCGGCGAGCCGGCTCGGCAACGAGCCGATCCGGCAGTTGATCAACACACATTGGCACTTCGATCACGCCGACGGCAACGAGTGGCTGAACGCCGAGGGCGCGGCCATCCTCGCGCATGAGAATACGCACAAGCATCTGCTCTCGGCGCAGCGGGTCGAGGACTGGGATTTCAACTTCCCCACCTCGCCTCTTGCGGCCGTTCCGACCGAGGTCTTCGCCTCGGAGAAGATGCTCAAGTTCAACGGTCAGACGCTGGCGCTGAAGCACTACGGCCCCGCCCACACCGACAGCGATATCTCGGTGACGTTCTCCGAAGCCGACATCCTTCATACCGGGGACACCTTCTGGAACGGGATCTATCCGTTCATCGACTACTCGACCGGCGGAAACATCAAGGGATCGATCGCGGCCGCCGAAGCCAATCTTGCCGCCACGACCGACAAGACCATCGTGATCCCCGGCCATGGCCGTCCCGTCAGCAACAGAGCGGAGCTCAAGGCCTATCACGACATGCTCGTCGCCATTCACGACAACGTCGCCAAGCTCAAGCAGCAGGGGCGCACGCTGGAGGAGACGATCGCCGCGAAGCCAACGGCCGCCTTCGACGAGAAGTGGGGCCAGTTCGTCATAACTCCCGACTTCTTCACCAAGCTGGTCTACGAGGGCGCGTGAGCGCGCGGCTGTCGCAGGAGTATTGAGAATGTCTGCCCTGGACGAGGCGCTGCATATCGACATCCCCGTCAAGCTGTCGCGGCTGTAGGTGGTCTTCAGCATCGGCGCCCTGGGGTTCGAGGGCGATCTGCCGGCGTCCATCTTTCATCTTCAGCTCATCACGAACGATGCCGCCGACTGGAACGCGGAGAGCGACGTGGTTGCGGTCTTTCATACCAACGCGGGCCACGTGACGTTGCACGATGCGGCCTACAACGCCGACCGGAACATCTCGACCGGCAACCCCCACAAGGATCTGCTGGAAGATCTCATGAAACGCGGCGTCCGCGTGGAACTGTGTGGCGCGACTGCAAAGGCCCACCACTGGGGAAACACCGACCTGCTCCCCGGAATCCCGGTCAACACCGATGCCATGGCGCGCACGGTGCAGCTCGTCCAGGAGGGTTTCATCAAGATCACGGAGTGATGCCCGATACTCCCCGCAACGCGCGGCGGAACGATGGCTGCTCTTGCTGATTGTATCGGATAATCATTCCGTCGAGGTCGCCGATCGTGATTTATGCACTCAGCATCATCCTGATTCTCATGGCGGCAGCCGCCAGCGCCGGCGTCCTGATTGTTGCCGGGCTTGATGCTGACATGGGGTCGCACAGAAGCAACGATTGACCAGCGTTGTCTCAATGTGAACCAGGACACTCCCGAATAGGCCGTCACGACAAAGAGCGGCGACTTCACGGAATAGATTCATAGCAAGCGCAAGGCCGCGAATTTGCAGCGAGATGTCCCTGCGGCATCGTGGCAAGTGCACTCATGAAATCCGACGTGCAATTTGGAAAGAACCGGAACAGCCGCTTCGACATGCTGCCGCTCGCTTTGGAACCAATCTAAACGACCGGTATTCTCCGCTGTAATGGCGGATGGCAGCCACCTGCAAGACGGAGTCGCTGACGATGCAAGATGGAGCCGCACAATCGGGCGCCAAGCCTCAACCGCTGCCGGAAAAGGTGTCGGTGACATTGACTGTCAACGGGACAGAGAGGCGCTTTTCGGTCCTGCCCTGGGTTTCGCTTCTGGATGCGCTCAGGGATCATCTCGATCTCACCGGTACCAAGAAGGGATGCGACCACGGCCAATGCGGCGCCTGCACCGTGCTGGTCGACGGTCGCCGCATCAATTCGTGCCTGACGCTTGCAGTGATGCGGGACGGCGCGCACGTCACCACCATCGAGGGACTGGCCGCCAATGGCGCGCTGGACCCGCTGCAGCAGGCCTTTATCGACCATGACGCCTTCCAGTGCGGCTATTGCACACCCGGGCAGATCTGCTCCGGCGTCGGCCTGATCGCCGAGGGACGGGCCAAGAGTGCTGACGAGATCAGGGAATTCATGAGCGGCAACATCTGCCGCTGCGGCGCCTATCCCAACATCGTCGCCGCGATCCAGCAGGCGATGGGAACCAAGCCATGATCCCGTTCCAGTATACAAGAGCGAATAATATCGCCGACGCGGTGCGGCTGATCGCCGCCACTAGCGGCGCAAAGTTCATCGCCGGCGGCACCAACCTGCTCGATCTCATGAAGGACAATGTCGAGCGGCCGACGACGCTGATCGACATCTCCCGCCTGCCGCTGACCTCGGTCGAAGAGACCGCCTCGGGAGGCTTGCGGATCGGCGCGCTGGTGCCGAACTCCGACCTTGCCTGGCATCCGCTAATCGAAAAGCGCTATCCGCTGCTGGCAAGCGCGATTCTTGCCGGCGCTTCGCAGCAATTGCGCAACATGGCTTCCACCGGCGGCAACCTGGTGCAGCGGACGCGTTGCGCCTATTTTTATGACACCGCGACGCCCTGCAACAAGCGAGAGCCGGGGTCGGGCTGTTCGGCCATCAGTGGCGTCAACCGCGGCCACGCGATTCTCGGCGCAAGTACGTCGTGCATTGCGACGCATCCGTCCGACATGTGCGTGGCACTTGTCGCACTCGATGCCACCGTGCACGTGACGGGCCCGAACGGCGCGCGCGCCATTCCGTTCGCGGACTTCCATCGCCTGGCCGGCGACACCCCGCATATCGACACCAATCTCGGGCCGGACGAGATCATCACCTCGATCGAGGTGCCGGCAAAGGGCTTTGCGTCAAACCACTCCTACCTGAAGATCCGCGACCGGATGTCCTACGCGTTTGCGCTGATCTCGGTCGCGGCCGCGCTCGAGCTCAAGGACGGCATGATCCAGGAGGCGCGGCTCGCGCTCGGCGGTGTCGCCCACAAGCCGTGGCGCAATCCGGCGGCCGAGGCAGCGCTGCGCGGGCGGCCCGCTGACGAAGCGAGCTTTGCCGGCGCGGCTGACCTGCTGCTTCGCGACGCCAGGCCGCAGGCACATAACGGCTTCAAGCTCGATCTCGCCCGGCGGGCGATCATCCGCACGCTGTCGCAGGCCGCGCACGGCACGCCGCAATCGCAATCGAACAAGACGATCCAATGAGCATGCTCAACAATACCGCGAAAACCTATACCGGCACCGCCACCTCGCGCGTCGATGGCCGCGCCAAGGTCACCGGCGCCGCCAAATATGCCGGCGATTTCAACGCAGGCGGTCTCGCCTATGGCGCGGTCGTCGAGGCGACCATCGCCAGGGGCCGGATCGCGCAAATCGATATCAGCGCGGCGCGGCGCGTGCCGGGTGTGATCGATGTCATCACCCACGAGAACAGGCCGAAGGTCGCCGACAGCGATGAGGCCTGGAGGGACGACGTCGCCCCGGAGGAAGGTTCGCCGTTCCGCCCGCTCTATGACGACGCGATCAAGTTCAACCAGCAGCCGATTGCGCTGGTCGTGGCGGAAGAATGGGAGATCGCGCGCTATGCGGCCTCGTTCGTCCGCGTCGACTATGAGAAGCAGCCATTCGTCACCGACGTCTATCGCAAGCGCGATGATGCCATCGTCGTCGAGAAGCCCGACAGGCCGCGTGGCGATGCCGCAAAGGCATTCGCGGCGGCCGAGGTGCGGCACGAGGCCGATTATTTCATCCCGACCGAGCATCACAACCCGATGGAATTGTTTGCGACCACCGCAATGTGGGAAGCCGGCGGCCCGCTGACGGTCTACGATAAGACCCAAGGCGTGCGGAACGTGCAGCAGTATCTCTGCAGCGTGTTCGAGAAGAAGCCGGAAGAGATCCGCGTGCTCTCGCCCTATGTCGGCGGTGCCTTCGGCGCCGGCTTGCGGCCGCAATATCAGGTGGTGCTGGCGGTGATGGCCGCGCTGAAGCTTCAGCGCTCAATGCGACTCGTGCTCACGCGCCAGCAGATGTACGGGCTCGGCTATCGTCCGGCCACCATCGAGCGGCTTGCGCTTGGCGCGCGGCGCGACGGCACGCTCGATACGATCACGCATGAAGCTGTCGGCGTGACCTCGCAGTTCGAGGAATTCTCGCGCAACGACACCGGCTGGTCGGCCCTGCTCTACGCCTCGCCGAATGCCCGATATGAACACCGCGTGGCACCGCTGGATGTGCCGACCTCCTGCGACATGCGTGCGCCGGGCGCTGCGACCGGCGTCTACGCGCTGGAGAGCGCGATGGACGAGCTCGCGGTCGCGCTGAAGATGGATCCGGTGGAGTTGCGGCTGCGCTGCTATTCGGACCGCGACCAGAACGAGGACCTGCCCTACACCAGCAAGCGCCTGCGCGAATGCTATCGCGAGGGTGCCGCGGCATTTGGCTGGGACAAGCGCAAGGTGGAGCCGCGCTCGATGCGCGACGGCAAGAGCCTCGTGGGCTGGGGCATGGCCTCCAGCGTCTGGGAGGCGCTGCAGATGCCGACCGCGGTGCGGATCGTGATGACCGCCAACGGCCACGCCGAGGTCTCCTGCGCGGCTTCAGATATCGGCACCGGCACCTATACGATCATGGCTCAGGTCGCGGCCGACAGCCTCGGGATTCCGATCGAGAACGTCACGGTCCACCTTGCCGATTCCACGCTGCCGAGAGCGCCGGTCGAGGACGGGTCATGGATGGCGGCCTCCGCCTGCCACGCCGTGATCGCGACCGCGGGCGAGGTTCGCAAGGAGCTGTTGCGGCTGGCAAAGCTGATGAAGGGCTCGCCGCTCGCCGACGCGGTCGAGGAAGACGTCACCCTTTCCGACGGCAAGCTCGTCGGCCGGAGGCAGACCGAGCGCGGGGTGTCGATCTCCGACATCATGCGGCATGGCGCGCTGGAGCGGATCGAGAAGGAAAAGACCAACGAGTTCGCCGAGGACAAGGCGCACGCCAGGAACACGCATTCCGCCGTGTTCGCGGAGGTCAAGGTCGACGAGGAACTCGGCGTCATCAGGGTCACCCGCGTCGTCAGCGCGGTCGCCGCTGGCCGCGTGCTGAACCCGAAGACGGGGCGCAGCCAGGTGATGGGCGCCGTCGTCGGCGGCATCGGCATGGCGCTGCATGAGGAGACGATCTACGACCACGGCCTGGGCCGGATCATGAACGCCAATATCGCCGAGTATCATGTGCCGGTTAACGCCGATATCCACGACATCGAGGTGATCTTCGTCGACGAGCCGGATGCCTTGATCAATCCGCTCGGGATCAAAGGGCTCGGCGAGATCGGCATCGTCGGGGTCGCCGCGGCGGTCGCCAATGCCGTCTACCACGCGACCGGCGTGCGGGTGCGCGACCTGCCGATCACCCTCGACAAGGTGCTGGCGGGCCGGCAGGCGGCTTAGGCCGCCACTTTGGGCCCGCTGGCGGTCCGGACGGGCCGCCCGGGAGGCGCCGTCCCGCTGGACAGGAACCGGAAAATCCGTAAAGAAAACACGGCCTGTCAGAGCGGCGTTGCGACCGCTTGGACGGGCGCGCAAGCGCGAGTAAACAACGTTAGGTTTTGGGGCGATTCCAGCGGTCCGGTTCGATCTCTTCGGGCGCCCTCTCCGGTCACGCCATTTCGGACAATTCGATATGAGAAAGCTCATCCTCGCGCTGGCGCTTCTGTGTCCGGCCGCCGCGCTCGCCCAAGGGACAGCTCAAGGCACGACCCCGCCAGCGGACCCCGCCAATCAGCCCATGGTCGGCGACAAGCCGCTGATGCAGGTCGGCACGAAGAAGTCTCCGGCAAAGAAGGGCGAGAAGGCCAAGCAGCCATCGGTCGCGCAGAAGCTCCAGGCATGCCAGGAGATCGATGACGGCACCAAGGAGCGGCTCAATTGCTATGACGAGGTCTTCGCGCCGCAACCCAAGCCGAAGCCCGCCGCGGCCAAGGCGGTCGGCGAGTGCCGGTTCGTGAAGGAAGAGGACGAGCGGCTGACCTGCTACAACGGCTTTGCCGACAAGATTCCGAAGCTGCCGCAGTAATCCGGCTGCAATCCGGTTACCAGGTGCCCCAAGTCGGCCCACCGCCGAAGAAGCCGAAACGCGACTGCTGCGCCACCCGCATCGGCCGCTGGCCCATGAACATCGGCTGCTGGCCCATATACATCGGCTGACCCGCGTACATCGGCTGGTAGGCCCGCGCCCTGGCGACCTTATGCCTCTTCGGCGCCTGCGGCTCATGCTTCTTGGCGTCGGCCGGAACGTACTGGGCGAAGGTCTCGCGGGCCTGGGCAACCGACGACCCGGCACCCGGCGCCGGCGGAAGCGGTGCGGCAGCCATCTGGGTGGCGGGGGCCGGCGGCACGATGGTCGGGAGGCTGGTGTCGAAAACCACCCGTTCCGGCAGCTTCTGGGCGGACTGGATGCGGACGGTCGACTTGTCGATGCCGGGCGCGCTATGGCTTGTCGTGGCAGCGTCCTGCGGGACCAGGGCGTCAACTGCATATAACAGCGCGAACAACGCCCCGCCGACGTACAGGAAATAACGCGTCACCAACATCGAAACTGCTCCCCCGCGCGATGACGCGGTCTATTCGCCTAATAGCGATATAGGGAGTTAGTTCCTGGTCACACGCTACGGGTTCAACCGAAGCGTTCACTTTTTCGGGACGCTGTGTCAGGCGCGGCTGGCCGTGACCAGGGAACACTTTGCCTTATTTGCATTGATGTTCACGAACCCGACCAGCATGCCGGCGTAGGTCTTGCGGCTCTTCATGTTGATGGTGTCGCTGATCACGCGCCGGCGGTCGGTGAGATGCGTGCCGTCGGCGCGGGCAAAGGCGCAGGCGATCTCGATATCCTTGACCGGATAGCGGTTGGCGTTGCGCAGCGTTAGCCAGACCAGCGCTTTCGAGCCGAGGCCGCCGCGGCGCCAGAACTGGCGGGAGATCGTCAGCCCGTCGATCGGCGCCCGCTCGACCGTGAAGGGTTCGTTGGTGCTGGCGGCCGGCACCTCATCGTCCACTGCGTTCTCAGCCGGCGCGGTCGCCTGCTCGACCGGCGCGGCCTGCTCGACCGGGGCAGCCGCCTCCTCGGTGGGCGCAGTCGTCTTCTCGAGCCAGGCGACATCCTGCTGAGAAGTCGGGGGCGCCGCCACGGCGACCGCTTTGTTATTCGCGTCGCTGGGATCGGGGAGCATCAGCCATCCAGCAAATCCGGCGATGGCGAGAACGGCGAGCAGAATCAGCTTGGCGCCAAAGCCGCGAAACGACCACCTGCCGATGCCCATGGCCATGTCCTCACTCGCGTGACAGCGCTTCCTGGCTGCACGCAAAACCGCTCCGGCGCATCACCGCACGGCTTGAGAGCGACGCACCGCTGTACGGAGACCACCGCTAGTCGATTAACCGTCCACTGACGCTACAGTTCCAAGTCTCCCCGGCAAAAATGCGGCGCAGCGCCTGCGACAGGATGGCCTTGTGGATTCCGAGCCGATAGATTGCCGCAGCAACGGATCTCACGTGCGTCGAGAAAGATGGGAGATGAAATGCCGATAGAGGTTACCTGGGACCATATCCACCTGCGCACCCCCGACCCCGAAGCGACCGCGGCGTGGCTTCGAGACGTGCTGGGTGGCGAGATCATCCGCAATCCCGGCCGCATCGACGTGCAGCTCGGCGGCGCCAAGGTGTTCATCGCGCCGGTGACACCAGGCGATGGCGTCAACGCGCCGCCGGTGACGCCCTATCAGGGCCTCGACCATTTCGGACTGGCGGTGAAAGACATCGACGCTGTCGCTGCCGAGATCAAGGCGAAGGGCGTCGCGTTCACGAAGGAGCCGACCACGATCCGCCCCGGCGTGCGCATCTGTTTCATCCGCGGCCCGCAGGGCATCTCGATCGAGCTCCTGGAGCGCGACAAGAAATATGCCTGACCGTGCGACGTGCGCGTCGGTTACGTCATGCTGCCCGGCATGAAGCAACGGATCTGCAGCCCGAGATAACCGCGGATCGGCCACACCATGGTGCGGCCGTAGCGGTTCGGCTCGGTGATCACGGCATCATCGGGCACGTCGATCCATTCGCCGTCGATGCGCACGCGATAATGTCCGTCCTTGGATTCCCAATCGACGTCGCTCACCGCAGTGCCGTCAGCATCGGAGCAGCACGGCCCCTTCCCGCTCCTCAAACTGTCGAACCATTGCTTGAGCGGCGAATTGGCGTAACGGCCGTCGGGATCGCGCGCATGCCCGAGACTTACGGCCGTCACCGACAACAACGCGACAAGACTCAATGTGAGTGGGACTCTGAGGCGGACCGCTCGACGATGGTCCGTAATTTCACGGATGGAACCTGTCAGCTCTGCGCGTAGGCGCGCGAAAATGCGGCCGGAATCGATCCAGTTCGTCACCTGTCTCTCGCTCCTGCACCCGCCGGCCGGTGCCAACAAATGTTATGCATTTCGCGGGCCAACTTGATTCGCCAAGCGCCGTCAGCCACAACGTCGTCATCGAGACGTCGCGCTCCAATGGAATCATTTCGGTTTCGCACGGCATTGAGCGGCGCATGCTCAACCTGACGCGTTGCGCCGCGCATGCTGCTTTGGCATAAATTCCGAACCGGCCTTGGGCGAAGGTGGCCGGCCGCGGGGCGCTATGAGAAACGGCCTGTATTCCATTCACGTCACGCTGCTCGACGGACGCGTCGGCAAGGGCAGCGGGGTGATTGTGTTTCGCGACGGCCAGATTGTCGGCGGCGATGCGTATCTCTATTACACCGGCACCTACACCGTGAAAGGCAACACCTTCAAAGGCGAAGTGCTGGTGCAGCGACACACCACGCCGCGCGACAGCGACAACCCGCTATTCGGCGGACCTGCGCCGGTCGGCATCGGCGTCACCGGAACATTCACCGCCACGCAGGCGACCATGAGTGGAACCGCGCTCGTCGGCAAAGCGAGCCAGATCTTCGGCGCCACGCTGCGCAAGCTCGTGGATATCGATTAGCGCATCACGTCGTCTGATTGCGTAGATCGTAGCCCGGGTGAAGCGGAACGCGTAACCCGGGACGGCTGCATCCGCGTGTACGAGCGGCCCCGGGTTGCGCTGCGTTCCACCCGGGCTACGGCGCCGTTCGTGTGGAGAGAGCTTACTCCGCGGCCTGCTCCACGGGGGCGACGCGCGGCAGGATGATCTGGATGCGGGTGCCGCCGCCGGGCTCGGAGTCGAGATCGAGACGGCCCCCTAAGCGCGTGGTGACGATGCTGTAGACGATGTGAAGCCCGAGGCCGGTGCCGCCCTGGTCGCGGCGCGTCGTGAAGAACGGATCGAAGGCGCGGCGGCGCACGTCGAGCGACATGCCGCAGCCATTGTCGGAGAAGATGACCTCGACATTGTCCCTGCCGGAAGCGCGAACCTGGATGTCGACGATACCCGGCTTGCCGTCGGGAAAGGCGTGCGCGACCGAATTGAGGAAGAGATTGGTGAGCACCTGGCCGTAAGGGCCGGGATAGGAATTCATGATCAGGTTCGGCTGGCAATCGACGTTGAGCGTCAGATTGTGCTTGCGCAGGCCCGGCCTCAGACTCATCACCACCTGCTCGGTGAGATCGCCGAGATCGAAGTTGCGCTGATCGGAATAGTTGCGGTCGGCGGCGACCTGCTTGAACGACTGAATCAGCTCGGCGGCGCGGTTGAGGTTGGCGACGAGCTGCGAGGACGCATCGCTCGTCGTGGCAAGGAAATCGTTCAGGCTCGAACGCCGAAGCTCGCCGCGCTCGACCTGCGCGGCAAAGGTCGCCGCCTTGCGCTCGAGCGCTGAGGCGACCGTGAGGCTGATGCCGACGGGATTGTTGACCTCATGCGCGACGCCCGCGACCAGCCGTCCGAGGGCCGCGAGCTTTTCCGCCTCGATCAGCGAGTTCTGCGTCTCGCGCAAATTGCGTAGCGCCGCCTCCGCGGCGTCGCGCGCTTTCCGCATCTCGTGCTCGCTGCGCTTGCGCTCGCCGATGTCGAGCGCCACCGTGACGATGTTCTCGATCTCGCCATTGATGTCGAGGATCGGCAATTTGTTGACCAGCCATTGCCGCATGTTGCCGGCGACGTCCTTGTACTCCTCCTCGTAGAAGCCGAGCTCCGTTCGCCCCGACAACACCCGTTTGTCGTTCTCATCGGTCTTTGCAGCACCATAGCGCGCCATCAGCTCGCCGGTGGTATGGCCGAGTGCCTCGTGCGGCTCGATGCCGAAAATGCCGGCCATGTAGCGGTTCATCAGGACGTAGCGCAGATTGCGGTCCTTGACGTTGATCACCGCCGGAACGGTGTCGATCACCATCTGCAGCAAACGCCGGCCTTCGGCGATCGCGTCTTCGGCTCGCTTCTGGTCGGTGATGTCGCGCACCGTGCCTTCGTAGCGGATCACCTCGCCTTTCTCGTCGCGCACCGCGCTCGCGCTGTCGGACAGCCATAGCACCGTGCCGCTGCGGGACCGGACTTGATATTCGTAGTCGCGCACCATGCCGTCGCGGTCCATCAGCCGCTGGTATTGGGTGCGCGCGGCCGGATCGACATAGACATTGGACGCAACGTCGTCGATGCCGTTGATCAGGTCCTGCGGCGTGGCGTAGCCCATCATCCACGCCAGCGCCGGATTGGCGTTGAGCAGCGCGCCGCCCGGCGTCGTCACATAAATTCCGTCGATGGAAGATTCGAACAGCTTGCGATAGCTCTCTTCTGCGAGCCGCTGCTCGGCGAGCGCGCGCACCGCTGCTTCGCGCGCGGTATCCGCATCGACCAGCGTCTTCCGGAATACCTCGGCGGCGCGGGCGATCTCGCCGATCTCGTTGTCGACGTCGGTCGCCGGGATCGACGCACTCTTCTCGCCGGCTGCGACCGCGCGGATCGACTTGGTGATCGAGGCGAGCGGCCGCACGGTGCGGCGGACCACGAGCAGCGCGGCGAAGATCCCGATCAGCACGCCGGCCGAGCCGAGCACGATGCTCTGCCATTTCGCCTCGGTGAGCGTGCGCGCGAAATCCCGCGACAGGACGTGACCGCGGCGCGAACTGAGCTCACGCAACAGCTCGGTCACGCGCTGGATCAGCCGTCCCTCGGTGCCCAGCACCTCGCGGTCGATATCGGCGATCTGGCGTTCCCGGATCGATATTGCGACGACCGCGTCGGCGTAATCGTTCACGGCCGTGCGCAGCGCCGGGTCGGCGATGGTCATCGACCGCATGCTCTGTGCCGCCTGCTCGGCCGCGGACGGGTTGTGGGCGAGCAGCGCGGTGGCGATGCGGCCCTGGGTCTGCAACAGGGTGGAGGCAGTGGCGGGATCGGAGCTTTCGGCCACCGCCTTTTCGAAGGCGTCGCGCAATGGCGGCAGGCCGATGATCAACTCGGCGCGGCGGTTGATCAGCGCCGAGATGCGCTCGATGCCGCCGCGGTAGGTGGCGAGGCGCTCGGTCACGCCGTCGATCATGTCCTGCTGCTCGGGGGCAAGCTCGATCCTGGTCTTCTTCAGCGCCTCGCCCAGGGCGCTGGCAGCCTCGCCGACCTGGATCGTCTGCGTGCCGGGATCGGTGACGAAGTCGCGCGCCGCAAGCCGGAGCTCGTTCATCCGGCGGTCGATATCCTCGGCCAGGTCGCCGACGCTCTGCAGCCGCTGCAGCTCCCCGAAGGTGGCGTCGATGTGACGGATCGCGATCACGCTGGCGGTCGAGGTGATGATGATGACTGCCAGCACCAGCAGGAAGCTGCCGAAGGTAAGCTGACCGATCGACAGCGCGAACGGTCGCTTCTGGGGCGGATTCGGCGGCAGTTCGGAGGTCATGCTAAGGGGGGCCAGGCTGAAATCGCCCCCAATATACGACGTAATTCGGCCCCGTGGGAACGGGGGCCGAGCCCCAAAGCGGGCTTTACGCCCCTCCAGCGCCTCGCGGGGGCCACCGATAGGCGCGTTGAGGAAGCTGGCCAACAGGATACCGCTCTTGAATGGCACGGCCTGGAGGCGCGGACGCCGCGTGCCGCGGAGACGGGCCAGCCGCGAAATCGAACAGCAGCGACTCCATCGGCGCGCGACACAACCTAACGTTGCTCATCGGCGCAGACCACGCGCAAATCAAACAAAGGCAACAAGACGAAACGATCGTTTGGCAGGCGGCAACTTGCATCCGACCATTGCGCCTGCTAGTCGTGCAATCTTTGATAGCGTATTGCCTCATCTGAGGATGTTACTTTCGCTTGACGGACGTAGCGCCGACTGTCGGCCGGTCTGAGGTTGCGTCATTGCTCGCAGGATCGGAGGGACTGGGGACGTCGCGGAGTGCCCATCACACGTAGCGGCGGCCCCA
>NZ_JBEGDB010000647.1:0-888 GCF_043638955.1 Bradyrhizobium sp. 31Argb
TCGTCGAAGCAGACCAGGGGCCGCTCGGGATCCGGCGCTTCAGCATAGAGATCGAGCACGTCCTCCATGCGGGCGACATATTCGCCGTCGACACGGGGAATGCACCACATGTCCCTGCGCCACGGCTTGAGGTCGTTGTCGGCCAGCCGGCGGCGCACGGTCTCGCCCGACAGGCTTTCGTGATCGGTGAGCTTGACCATCGCGTCGGCCAGCAGCGTCAGCGTCCAGCGTTTGCGTCCGGTGGGCGGCTTGGCGCATGCCGTCGCCACCAGCAAGGCCTCTTCCTTGCCTGTCAGCTTGCGTTCCGCGCCCGGACGCGGTTCCTCGCTCAAGGCCCGCTCCAGATTGCCTTCCACGAAGCGGCGCTTGGTCCGGCCGACGGTGGAAAGGCTGACCCGGACGGTTCGGACAATCTCTGCGTCGCAGCTGCCGGCATCGGCCGCCAGCAAAATCTGCGCCCGTTTGAGTTTGCGGGCGGCATGTTTGCCGCCGCCGAGCATCGCCGTCAGTTCGTCCCGCTCGGCTTGGCTCAATTCGACCCGATAACGTATGTTCATGCTTCGCCTCCTTGTCGGAGGCCGGGACGAATCCAGCGATGAGTCAAAAATCAGGCGCGAACTTGACCGAGAGGCAGGGTCACTATCTCGCTTTCATCCATACCTATTCGTACATGTTCGGACAGCCGCCCGCCGAGGCCGACATCCAGCGCCATTTCCGCGTCAGCCCGCCGTCAGTCCACCAGATGATCGTCACCCTCGAACGGAACGGCTTCATTCGCCGCCAGCCCGGCGTCGCACGAAGCATCGAGATCCTCTTGCCACCCGAAAACTTGCCCATCCTCGAATGGCTCGGTATCAAAACGTCAAAATCACTGCGATGAACAACTAG
>NZ_JBEGDB010000648.1:0-867 GCF_043638955.1 Bradyrhizobium sp. 31Argb
TCACTTTGGCGTAGAGCTCACCAGGCCGCCGCCCAGCGCGCGCACTTCAAAACAAAAAGACAACTGTAATGCTAGCCTAAGACCGATCGTCTTTTGCGCCCGGCGAGCACCGCACAGTATATGGCCGGATTGATCGCGCGTTGAGGAGGAGTGATGGACCTCACTCAAATCATCGGCTTCGCGGCGGGATTCGGGACAACCTTCGCGGCTCTGCCCGACCTCATTACGATGCTGAATCGGCGCTCCGGTGTCGGCATGAACCCCCGAATGGCGGCCATCACGGGCACTTTTCAAATTCTCTGGGTGATCTATGGCGTATCGATCGGCTCAAAGAACATCATCATGTGGAATGTGATCGCGGTCGCGACCAATTACCTTACCGTTGGGGCATACATGTACTTTCGTCGCCACGAAGCGCGATCGTGATATCGGATTGTGAGCTGAGCCGCGCGAAGCGACGCTACCTCATGTCCTGAGGGCGTCGACCATGTGGGCGATGAGAACGCCAACGCTGAGGACGAGCAGGCAAACAATTACAGCTTGAAACAACATCGGTGCGAATTCCGGTGGGGCCGAGGGCTTCATATAGTCCTCAAACGTCGGCGGCTTTTGGTCGTCCCGATGGCGCCTTGGTGTTCACGCGATTACAAATTTGCAAGGGTCGCGTCTGCAAGGGTCGCGCCGCTTCATCGACGTGGACAGGCATCCGGCCTACGCAATCGTTGGCCGTCGGCAAATTTTCGGGTTCTCGACTGGCGGGGCTATGCCCGCCATAACCAGGCACAACCCACGCTAGCATTACAGTTGTAATTGACTGAGGATTCTGAATCCATGGGCAACCATGATTCGAAGATCGTGGACGCAGGC
>NZ_JBEGDB010000649.1:0-860 GCF_043638955.1 Bradyrhizobium sp. 31Argb
TACGCTATCTCTCCACATCGTCTCCGACCACCTTAGGTCCATCTTGCAATTGCGAGGACATGCGTTTGCGCGCGACTCATCTGATCGGCTCGGCATGCGCGTCATGATTGCAGTAGTTGCCCGAGGCTCACTTTGGCAGGAAGGGGACTGTCATCGGCACTCTTCCGATTCGGAGGCGACATTCCGCTTCAGGGCCGAGAAGAGCGCATGATCGATCTTCCCCCCTATGACGGACGTGATGCTGCCGCAATATCGCGAATTGCGAGCCGTCTTCCGCTTGCTTTCAGTCTCGCCGGCATCGAGGTGCAGGCGGTCATGTCCGATTCAGCCCATCGACACATTCCGGCGCCAAGTTACATCGTGGTAATGAGTGTGCACGGCCACAAAATCCGCCTCGCATTGGGGGCAGTGCTCCTTCCGCAGCTGGCCATAGAACGGTGGCCGGAGATCACCACATTGCCTCCGGGCCACGGCCTGGGTGAGATATTGTTTGATATCGTTCTCCAGGATCTGGCGATCGAGGTGGAGCGATGGTGCGGTCAGCGGCCGACCTGGTCCTGCTCCGACGTCGCGGCCCCGCGTCCTTACGCGTTCAAGGTCGTTCGGCTGGAGCGTCCGAACGACCTGGTCGGTTTGGTAGAAGTCGATGGTGCGGGGCTGCAGTGGGTCGCCGACTGTTGCTTCGACCTGCCGGTCGTAGCCGCAGCGCTCAATGAGCTTCCGCTTCTTCTGGATGTGCGCATTGCTCCCATCAGCCTTGCCTTGGCGGAAATACAGCGACTTGCGCACGGTGACGTAATCCTGCTCGAAAACCAATCGGTGGGCAATGATGGCGCGATGACTGTTGTCGCGCACCTCTC
>NZ_JBEGDB010000650.1:0-857 GCF_043638955.1 Bradyrhizobium sp. 31Argb
CTAGGAGCCTGTCCGAGTAGTCCCTGTTCAATTGGGCGGGAGTGTGATTCGATTTGGTCCATGAGCAAGTATTTTCGGCCGTGGAAGATTGATTAGCCGCAGTTGCTGCCGCCGAGTGTGCAGGATTTCGTGCCGCGGGAGCACCTGTCACGTTTCATCGTGGAACTGGTGCGGCAGAGCCTGGACCTCAGCGAGATATCTGGCAACTACCGGAGTTCGCTCGGCCAGCCGCCGTTTGATCCGCGCCTGATGGTGGCGCTGCTGCTCAACGGGTACGCGGTCGGCCTCTATTCCTCGCGGCGGATCGCCAGGGCCTGCGTCGAACGCGCCGACTTCATGATGATCGCGGCGCTCGATGCGCCGGATTTCCGCACCATCTCCGAGTTCCGCAAGCGGCACCTCAAACACTTGGCCGGGCTGTTCGTGCAGGTGTTGAGGCTCGCCGAGAAGGCCGGGTTGGTGCGGCTCGGGCATGTCGCGCTCGATGGCACCAAGATCAAGGCGAATGCCTCCAAACACAAGGCGATGAGCTACGAGCGGATGAAGAAGCGCGAATCCGAGTTGCAGGCCGAGGTCGATCGCTGGCTGGCCGCCGCCGAGGCCGCGGATGCTGAAGACGACAAGCTGCACGGCAACAAGCGTGGCGACGAGTTGCCCGACTGGGTCGCCGACAAGCAGAAGCGGATCGAAAGGATCGCCGAGGCCAAAGCTGAGCTGGAGGCTGAGGCGAAGGCCGCGGCCGACGAGGAGCGTCGCATCGAGGCCGAGAAGCAGAAGAACCGCGAGGCCGAGGGCCGCAAGAAGACCGGCAAGCCCGCGGCACCGCCATCCGACGCGCCTGCCCCAAAGGCACAGCG
>NZ_JBEGDB010000651.1:0-851 GCF_043638955.1 Bradyrhizobium sp. 31Argb
GGCTTCCTCCTAAAAGAAAGCCTTGAATCACGTTCAATCTGATTTGAGAATCCCAAGAGTCCACACGGCCTAGAGCGGCTGAGCTCCAACGAAACGAAAATCGCGCCAAGATCGGTGCGGATGGTGGTCGGGTGGGCGGATCGTCCGGTCGTATGCATGATCACCTTCGGGATGAGTGTTTAGGCAGCCTTATTCTGCAAGAAATACGACTGCAATCCACCCCATGGGATCTCTCGAGGAGAGCGATACGCCATGAACGAGACTAGCAATATTGTCCCGCTTCGTCAGCCCGACGAGATTGACGATCCACTGACCAATATCCTGCGTGCTGGTGCGCGGCAGCTTCTGGCGCAGGCCGTCGAGGTCGAAGTCGAGACGTTTCTTGCCACGGTGAAGGACTTGAAGCTTGCCGACGGACGCACCCGTGTCGTGCGGCATGGCTACGGCCCGGCGCGAACGATTGCGACCGGCATCGGTCCGGTCGAGGTGGCGCGGGAGAAGATTCGCGACCGCGGGGCAGTCGGCGACGGCGAGCGGATCCGGTTCAGCTCGGCGATCCTGCCGCTGTGGGCGCGGCGGACCAGAAGCCTGGATGGGCTGTTGCCGATTCTGTACCTGCGCGGCATCTCGACCGGCGATTTCCAGGAGGCGCTGACGGCCTTGCTGGGCAAGGACGCGCCCAACCTGTCGCCTGCGGTGGTGTCCCGGCTGACGGCCGAGTGGCAAGGTGAGTACGACGTTGGCAAAGGCGCGATCTGTCGGCGCGGCGATACCTGTACGTGTGGGCCGATGGCGTCTTCCTGCAGGCCCGCATGGAAGACCACGGCGAGTGCATGCTGGTGCTGATCGGC
>NZ_JBEGDB010000652.1:0-850 GCF_043638955.1 Bradyrhizobium sp. 31Argb
TGCGATCCGCGGCTACGCTGCCGAGTTCGGCCTGATCGCAGCCAAGGGGGTGGACAAGATCGAGCCGCTGTTGGCGCGGATTGCGCAGGACGAGAATCTTCCGGAGCTGGCGCGTGAGCTGTTCGTGGTACAGGGGCGTGAATACGCAAGGCTCGGGACCGAGCTGAAGGAGATCGAGGCCAAGCTGTTGGCTTGGCACCGGGCCAATGCCCTCAGCCGGCGCCTGGCGCAAATCCCTTCGATCGGCCCTATCATTGCGACCAGGATGGTGATGAAGACGTCCGATCCAGCCGCGTTCCGCTCCGGCCGGCACTTTGCCGCCTGGCTCGGCCTCACACCAAAGGACCATTCCACCGGCGGCAAGACCAGGCTCGGCAAGATCACGCGGGCCGGCGACGAGGACCTGCGCCGCCTGCTGGTGGTCGGGGCGACCGCGGTGATCCAGCAGGCGCGGCACGGCCGCGGCCATCCCTGGGGCTGGCTGGTCGCACTGCTCAAGCGCAAGCCGCCCAAGCTGGCCGCCGTGGCGCTCGCCAACAAGGTGGCCCGCATCGCCTGGAAGCTGATGGTGACCGGCGAGCGCTACGACGCGGCGCGGATGAATGCCATGCCGGCAACCGCCGCCTGACAAAGATTGGCCGACCGGCGGGCTCGCGCGCCGGCCGACCCGGAAGCTGCAAGAGCAGATGGAGCGATCGATCAATCAACGAGGCGAGACATTCCGTGGGACCCATTGGCCGCCAGCAGGTCGCCAGGTTGTTTGGAGCTCGCCTCGCGCATCCCATCTTGGCCAGCGATCATCCGATCGCATCAAACAGGCCGGACATATGGATGCAGCGATCCGATCACC
>NZ_JBEGDB010000653.1:0-838 GCF_043638955.1 Bradyrhizobium sp. 31Argb
CGCCCCAGCTGCCGTGTGCCGGCATCGTCGCAGCGAATTGATCAGGTCGCTCGTGGACCAATCTTGGGCCGTGCTTCTTGGCGATGACACGCGGCCTGCCGTTCAGCCCTCATCCAAACTTGAATAACACCCCATATCCGCCACGCGGATAGCTCCATTCGATGTCGCCAGTGGGTTCGCCGATGACACGGCAGGTGCCGCATTCGATGCAGCCGTCGACGGTGACCTCGACCTGCCCCTTGTGGTTGAGTTCATAGCAGCGCGCCGGGCAGACCTTCAAGAGTGCAAGCAGCTGTGGGGACGGCTTCGTATGTGCGCGTACTTTGATGTGAGGATGACCGACGTCGACAAGATAGCGGTTGTAGAACAGCTTGTCCTCGACGCGCACTGATGTCTCGACATTCATATTTCAGCTTCCTTAGCTTTGATTCTGATGGGTTATCGCCAAGCGCGCGCGAGGCGGAATGCATCGCCAAATAAACCGGTCCATGACCGCGCATTGACAAAGGATTTCAACGTCAGCTTCTCCTTCTCGGCCTTCGGCGTGCCGTCGACCCGTACATAGTTCTGCATCGCCCTGGCGACGAGCTGCGGATAGGTGAGAAAGAAGTTTTGCGAGTTGGTATGCATCAGCATCGGCATATCCTTGTGCTTCTTGAGATCCTTGATCACGAAGGATTCGTCCAGCATCTTCTTGTAGAGCGACAGATTTGCCGCAGTCATGGGATAACGCCGTGATCTCACCTGGACGATAGCTTCCGCCGCAATGCGGCCCGAGGTCATCGCGAGGTTAGAGCCCTCGCGATGAATGGCGTTGTTGAGCTGCGCCGCATCGCCG
>NZ_JBEGDB010000654.1:0-819 GCF_043638955.1 Bradyrhizobium sp. 31Argb
GTCAGTCGGCGCATGTCCTTGTCGGTCTTTGCCGCAGCAACAATGGCTCGCTCGAGCTTGTCAATCTGGTCCGCCTGAGCCTCGATCTGATCGGCAATTGCCGTCAGCGCGAAGCGCGCTGACGCAGGCAAGCGGATATCTGCTACATCCCGTACGATTGCAACCAACGCCTCGACCTTTGTCCGGCCAGCGGCGGCAATGATGCCCAACTCAGCCAGATGCGAGCGCAGGGCGTTGATCGTCTGCGTTTGCTGTTTCACCAGAAGTGCGCGACTCTTCAGGACCATCGTTCCGGCTTGCTGCTCGGCCGTTTTGATCGGAACGAAGCGCATGGTCTTGCGAGTCACGGCTTCGCTGATGGCCTCGGCATCCGCCGCATCCGTTTTTCCACGCTTCACAAACGGCTTGACGTAAGCTGGTGGAATCAGCCGCACTTCATGGCCGAGAGTTGCAATCTCGCGTGCCCAATAGTGAGCGCTGCCACAAGCTTCTATTCCGACAAGGCAGGCCGGCTGTTTCGAAAAGAAATGCAGCACCTCGCTGCGCCGTAGTCTCCGGTTGAACACCGGCGAGCCATCGGCACCCGCGCCGTGAACTTGAAAAATGTGCTTCGCCAAATCCAACCCGATGGTGCTAACCTGCTTCATGGAACGGTCCCTCCTTGTGGCGTTCGAACAACGACCACGTTTTAGCACGATGATGCTGTCGGAGCGGGCCGTTCCACCACATCAATCAGGGTGCCGACTAGGGTCTGTTGGGATTCAGGATTCTCATTCGTGCTTGGCTGTGATTCAAGCTTTGGATGGAACGATTCGTTTT
>NZ_JBEGDB010000655.1:0-814 GCF_043638955.1 Bradyrhizobium sp. 31Argb
AGGCTTCCTCCTAAAAGAAAGCCTTGAATCACGTTCAATCTGATTTGAGAATCCCAAGAGTCCACACGGCCTAGGGGGCGACCCGGACTTGCACTTGCCGCGGGCCGGGCAGTTGATCAAGCGACTCGACGCCGCCGGCATCGATCTTGCGTCCGTGACCGACGTAGTGCTGACCCACATGCACATGGACCACATTGGCGGGCTGCTCGTCGACGGGGTGAAGGACCGGCTGCGTCGGGACCTGCTGATCCACGTGGCGGCCGCCGAGGTCAAATTCTGGGAGTCGCCCGATTTCTCCCACACCGCCATGCCGCCGGGGTTCCCGGACGCGCTTCGGTCGGCTGCCAAGCGGTTCACAAAAGAATACCACAACCAGCTGCGGCAGTTCGATGAGGAGCACGAGGTGGCGCCGGGCGTCGTCGTCCGTCGCACCGGCGGCCACACCCCCGGGCACAGCGTGGTCCGCCTGGCGTCCGGCGGCGACGCGCTGACGTTCGCCGGCGACGCCGTGTTTGCGGTCGGGTTCGAGCAGCCCGACTGGCACAACGGTTTCGAGCACGACCCCGAGGAGGCGGCGCGCGTTCGGGTCCGTCTTTTGCGGGAACTGGCTGAGACCGGCGAGATGCTGGTGGCCACCCACCTGCCATTCCCGTCCGTCGGTCGGGTCGCGGTGGATGGCGACGCGTTTCGTTGGGTACCGGTCTTCTGGGACTACTGACCGCTTGTTGACTTAAATCCGAACTAGCATTACAGTTGTCTTTTTGTTTTGAAGTGCGCGCGCTGGGCGGCGGCCTGGTGAGCTCTACGCCAAAGT
>NZ_JBEGDB010000656.1:0-805 GCF_043638955.1 Bradyrhizobium sp. 31Argb
AATCCATCGCTGGGCGACTTGCACCGCAACTTCGACCTTTGCCTTATCTTTTGGGCGCCGCGGCCGGGCTGCGAGAATGGCCGTGTCGTAATGGCTCGCCATCTCGGCATAGGTTCGGTTGAGGCCAGGATCGTGGCGGTCGGGATTGGTGACGGCGGCCTTGAGATTGTCGCAGACCACGAATGTCGGCGCGCCGCCGAGGAAGGCGAAAAGGTTGACGTGGAGGCGGATCCAGTCGGCGAGCCCCTCGCTTGGGCAGGCCTCGGCGTACGTATAATTGGACGCGCCCATCGCCGCGACGAACAGCTTCATCGACTGCACTTCCCCACTTGAGGGGGCGATGACGTCGATGGTGTCGCCGGCGAAATCCACGAAGACCTTCTCGCCGCCCAGATGGGTCTGCCGCATCGAAGGCCGGGCCCGCCCCTTCCAGGCCTCGTAGGTCGTGCAGAACCATGTGTAGCCGAAGCCATCGGGATGGCTGGCGCGATACTCGTCCCACAGCAGCCGGCGGGTCACGTTGCGCCGGCGCAGCTCCTTGTCGACATAGCCCCAGTCGGGAATGGGCCGCTGGGGGCTCTGCGACGCAGGCTTCGGCGCAGGGAAAAGCAGCAGCTCCAGGTCTTCGTCGGTCATTCCGGCCGGCAACGGCCAGTTCAGCCCGGCAGCCCCGGCTCGGCGCAGATAGCTGTGCACGGCGCCGTTGCTGATGCCCAGGGTGCGCGCAATGGCTCGCTCCGGCAAGCCTTGAACATGTTTTAAGCGGAGAACCTCTTTGATCCGGCGCATCGACAATCTCTGGGTG
>NZ_JBEGDB010000065.1:0-32956 GCF_043638955.1 Bradyrhizobium sp. 31Argb
AGGTCCTCCTTGCCGACCAGTTGACCTGTTACCCATGTCGCCGGTCTATTCTGTTACCCATGTAGCCGGTCAGGACCGGGGACTCCAATCTCCCTGTGGGGGAGAATCGGCAGGAAACCAGGCTGGCTGGTATCGATGACGACCGCTTTCGGTCTCTCCAGCTCGGAGGCGATCCGAATCGGTGGAAGTGTAGAATGAGGTTCGATGAGCCTTCTCGGCGGGGTCGCTGGCAGCAGGGAATTGGCTGCAAAGAGTAGCACGAGCAGCGCTCCGCCGACCCACAGAAAGTAACTCCACACTGGAGCTTGAGTCTCGACTGAACCACGCGCACGCATTGACAAGACGGATGTTCTGCTCACTGCGCCCGGCTCCCGCGCAGAAGTGCCTTCGGCGCGATCCAGGGCCGGCTGCCGGCGAACGCATGCAACCCCGCAAGCAAGGATATCGTAACGCCCAGCAGGAGGCTCAGGCCCACGAGGGACAGAGCAACAACCAGGTTCAGGGATGCGAGCGCAAGCCCCGGCCAGGGATTTTCCTTTGCAAGCGACCACAAAAGTGTTGACATTCTCGGTCTCCGAAATACACTAAACCGTATAGTTCATATACATCCCGGGCCGCGGGATGTGTCAAGAGCGAAGACTCACAAGCTCGTGTTCAGACTGTTTGAAAGGCGGGTCGGAGCGCGACGCTGCGTTTCCCGGTTCGATCTCAGCAAATGAAGGGTTCTGTATGTTCAAGTCCACATTAATCGTCATGCTGCTGGCATTGATCGGCAATGGGGCTGCCTTTGCGCAGGAGAACCGCGGCACTCCCGAGCAGAGGGCCGCATGCGCGCCTGACGCCTTCCGGCTGTGCGCGAGCTACATCCCTGACGCCAGGAATGTGGAGGCCTGTCTGAGGCAAAGAATGTCAGACCTGAGCGATGCCTGCAGAGTCGTCTTCGAGCACGCTGCGGGAACTGCTTCGGTCAGGACCATAGGATCGCCCCGGGCCGGCCGGGACGCAAAAGATGAGGAATGATCGCATGAACACGATGTATGCTCCCGCGTTCGCCGCGTTCGGGGGCTCGGCCTTCGGAGCGATCTCTACGATCGTAACTGGATGGATGACTCGGCGCCGCAGGCTTCGCGAGCGTCACTATGCCCGGTCGATTTCCAAGCGCGAGCGGCTCTATCGAAGCTTCATCGAAGAAGCCTCCCGACTTTACGCCGACGCGCTTGTCAGCGACAAATCCGAGATTCCGCAACTGGTCAATCTGTATGCGCTCATAGGGCGGATGAGGATTCTATCCGGTGGTCAAGTGGTTCAAGCCGCGGAGCGGGCAGGTCGCCTGATCATCGAAACCTACCTGTCGCCAAACCGCGAATTTGTCGATCTGCCGGAATTCATGGAGGAAATGGATCCCCTGCGTGCTTTCGGGGAAGCCTGCCGGTGCGAATTGCATTCGATCCCATCTCGCTGAGGTCCCACGCGATGCAGCAGCGGATAGGCCAAGCCGGATCGCCGTGCATTCGTCGGCGGATCGTACAAGCAGCGATCCGATTGCACCGCGAGATCGGTTTCAAGAAGACCACCGTCGCCGATATCGCTCGCGGAGCGTCGATGTCGCCCGCTAACGTCTACCGCTTCTTCCCTTCAAAGCAGGCAATCGAGGAGGCAGCCGTGGCGGGCCTGTTCGAACAAGCCTCTGCGGCTGCAACGCTTGCGGTTCGCGGCGGCTCCGCCCTGGAGCGTCTAACGGCAGCGTTGAGGGCGATCTCACAGCTGCACGACCATCGGCTGGAGAACGACAGCAAGCAACACGAATTGGTCGCTGCGGCGGTACGCGAGAACTGGGCGGTCGCTTTGTCTTACGCAGCCCGGATCCGGAGACTTGTGCGCGCGATCATTGCTGCCGGACAGACGAGCGGCGAGCTACGACAGGGAAGTCCGACGGCGATGGCCTGTTGCCTGCTCGAAGCAAGGGACGGATATCTCAGTCCGTCGCGGATCACCCCAGCTACCGTTCGGCCCGCTTTTGACGAGATGATGGATTTCTGCGCAGGCGCGCTGCGGGATGTGCCGTGGGGTCAGTCGATCGACCTGGCCGCCGACTTGCGTCCGAAAGCCGTGACGCAACGATAGCGAGCGGGGTCTATGGCTGATTCACGGCCTCCAGTCCGCCTCGCAAGCCGCGAGAAAGAAATTGACCCGTTCGTGCAAGAACGTTGGCAGCTCTTTTCTGAGATCCTTTAGTTCCTCACCCATCAGCGATCTCATAAGCATCGGAAGCAAAATGAGATCCATGAACATCTGCGCGGTCGCAACGCTCCGCTTTGCGCTGAAAGGTCCTTTTGATGAGCGCGCGATCCTCTGCGTTGCCTCGTTCAAGAGCTGCGAAACTGCCCCAGCCGCGCGGTCGCGCGCCGCGTCGTGAACATTTCGGCTCAACTCGGGGAATCGCCGCGCCTCGGCGATCGTCGCGCGCGTGAGGTCCAACGTGTCCTCGACGAATCTCTCCACGATCTCGATGCCGAGATTGGCGAGCTTTTCCTGGATGGTGCGGCCCGCCGGGGTGAACCCCTCGAAAGCTGTCAATCCGTTGATGGTCCGGGCCACCACAGCCTCGAACAGCGCCTCCTTGCCGCGGAAATGGGCATAGATGGTCGGTTTGCTCGCAGGGGCCAACTCGGAAATATCGTCGATGCTGGCACTCCGAAACCCCTTCTCGAGAAAGAGCTGCTGGGCTGCATCGAGAATCCGCGCCTGGACGCCGCCGGCAAGGTCCTTGGGCGGTCTGCCGCGTTTCGGGCTTTTGTTCTTCGCCATCACTGTTTCCTAATCACGAGTTTGTGCACGTCTAGATCCCACTTGACATGCCAGGGAAGGAAATGCAACAAAAAGAAAATATACGGTATAGTTTATTTACCCTGTCGATGGCTGGCTTTGATTGCCAGGCCTGCGATAGCTCATCCGGATGACCGGCCGGCCGCCACATGCGCGTTTGGCCCCGCTCATCCGGCGCAACCTAAGGAGATCACCGTGACTGTGTGCAGCCCGGACTCGCCAATTGTGGAGCAGGGCATTCTACTGCGCGAATTGAATCACCGGATCAATAGTGGGCTCGCTTCGGCGATCAACCTGGTCTCGGTCGCGGCCGTTCGAGCTGAGGGGCCTGAGGCCAAGCGCGCCTTAAGCGACATGGTCGAACTGTTGCACGGTTATGCCGATGTGCAGAAGGCGCTCGCAATGCCGAGGGGCAAGGCGCTGATCGACGCCGCGACATACATCCGCATGATGGGCTGCGCTATGCGCCGTTCGTTGCTGGACCGAATGAATATCCGGTTGGCACTCGCCACCGAATCTCTTCCGCTCCAACCAGAGCGATGCCGGCGGCTCGGACTGATCGTCCACGGGCTTGTAACCGACGCCGCGAAGCATGCGTGTTTTGAGGCGCGGACCGGAGAAATCAAGATCAAATTGACACGAATCGGCGCGGTGGTGAATTGCGTCGTCCTGGACAATGGTTCGCGGCCGGCACGGGGCGCTGCGGGGCGCGGACTGCGGATCAGTAATGATCTTGCCAAGGGTCTCGGCGGCCGGGTCGAGCACGGCTTCGGCACGAATTTCACATCCGTCGTCCTATCGTTTCCGCTGACAGAGCGTGAGCGACAGGCGAACAGGGCGATGGCGAAGCGTCGCATCATACCGTCGCCTCGCCGGCCAAAAGTCAGCCCATCCAATGCCTCGGAGCTTTGCACAGGAGCGAACTGCCCCGTTCGGGGCAGCCGCCCCGTTGGAACTCGACCGGATCCGAATCCGGCTCGCGGAGCCCAACCGGTCTCCGCCCTTCCAGCGGCGGATGTGCAGGGCGAGTTGTTGTCACCCCGCCACCGCATGGACCTGCTATGAACCATCATGCTGCGAACCACACCGTAATCGATCAAGCTACCCGCAAACGCAAGCTGAGAGGTCCCGGTGGTCTTGCGGTCGCGCTTGTCGCAATCGCGCTGAGTGGCTGCAATGATCATGCCGCTGCTCCCATCACGCGCGCTGCGATCGTGCGCACGGAGATCGTGCAGCCGCGCGACCGACAAGCCTCCGTCACCCTGACCGGCGAAATCCAGGCCCGGTTTCGCACGGATCTGTCGTTCCGCGTCAGCGGACGTGTGCTCGCGCGCCATGTCGATGTCGGTGCTCACGTCGAGGCTGGTGAGATCCTGGCTCTGCTCGATCCGGCCGAGCAGCAGGCCGATGTCGATGCCGCAACCGCGGCGGTTACAGCCGCGCAATCTCAGTTGCGCGTGGCCAGCGCGACCTTTGAACGGCAAAAAGCACTGATCGCAAGCGGTTTCACCACGCGGACGGTCTACGATCAGGCGCAGGAAGGATTGCGAACCGCAGAAGGTGCGCTTGAAGCAGCAAAAGCGGAGCTCGGAACGTCGAAAGACGCCCTTGGCTATACCGCCCTGCGCGCCGACGCGGCAGGCGTGGTCACCGCGCGCAATTTGGAAGTCGGCCAGGTCGTACAGGCCGCGCAGCCCGTTTTCTCGCTGGCGCAGGATGGTGAACGTGATGCCGTCTTCGACGTCTACGAATCCCTCTTCTTTGGCGATCTGGACGACAGCCGTGTATCGTTGGCGCTTGTCTCCGACGCAGGGATGACGGCGAACGGGCATGTCAGGGAAGTCTCGCCCGCGATTGATGCGAAGAGCGCGACCATCCGCGTCAAGGTTGCCATCCAGAATCCGCCGGCAGCGATGACACTTGGTAGCGCAGTTGCGGGAACCGTCAAAACGAAGTCCCAGCAGCAGATCGCATTGCCCTGGAGTGCATTGGCGGCGATGGGATCGAAGCCCGCCGTCTGGACCGTCGATCCCGCGACCAAAACGGCTGCGCTCAAGCCGGTGACGATCGGCGGTTATGAAGCCCGTGAAGTGCTGATCAAGGCGGGCCTCAAGCCGGGCGACCGCGTCGTGATCGATGGCGGAAAGCTGCTGAGCGTTGGCCAGGCCGTGAAGTATGAGGGAGACCGATCATGAAGAGGTGCGCCACGATTGCCGCCGGCACGTTTGTGTCGGCGCTGCTGCTCGCTGGATGCCAGCAGGAGGCGAAAGCGCCCGAGCCTGTACGACCCGTGCTTTCGATGGTCCTTGAGCCGAGCCGCACGGACGGCATCGTCGCCGTAGGCATTGTTGAGCCGCGGTACAAGACGAATCTCGCGTTCCGCGTCTTGGGACGTCTGACCGGGCGTCCCGTCTACGTTGGTGATCGCGTCAGCGAAGGACAAACTGTCGGGGTCATCGATTCCACCGCTCTGGAGCTTGCGGTACGTTCGGCCAGGGCTGAGCTTACGAAGGCCGAGGCGCAGCTGGCAACTGCAACGGCGACGGAGGAGCGGCAGCGAACCCTCATCACAACTGACGCAACCACAAAGCAAACACTGGACAATGCCGAGCAGGTGAGGGCCGGCGCCGCAGCGTCGGTTGCACACGCACAGGCGAGCTTGATCAAGGTCGTCGAGCAACGGGGCTATGCACAGCTCAAGACCGATTTCGCCGGCGTCGTCACTGCGGTGGGCGCAGAAGTCGGGCAGGTGGTCTCTCCAGGCCAGAATGTCGTGACAGTTGCGAGGCCCGACGTCAGGGAGGCGGTGGTCGATATCGGGGAGGATTTCCCGGCGCCGCTTGAAATCGACTTGCCATTCACAGTCGGCTTACAGCTGCTCCCCGCCGTTCAGGTCCAAGGCAAGGTTCGCGAGATCGCCCCGCAGGCGGACCCCGTGACGCGCCTACGGCGAGTCCGCATCACCCTGGACAATCCCCCTGAAAGCTTTCGCTTGGGCACGACCGTTACGGCCACGCTCGGCGAAGCACAAAGTCCGACATTGCGCATTCCCGCCTCTGCGGTGGTCGCCAAGGATGGCGCGAATTTCGTCTGGGTCATCGATCAGCCTGCGAGCACCGTGTCGCTGCACAAGGTCGATCTCGCCGGGGACCCCGCAGGTGCACGCGTCGCAGGGGGTGTTGCCCCCGGTGCGCGCATCGTGATCGCTGGAATCCACAGCCTCAAGCAAGGACAACAAGTCCGTATCGAACAGGATCAGAAGCCATGAAGTCGTTCAACCTTTCCGACTGGGCGCTCCGCCATCGTTCGCTCGTCTGGTACTTCATGTTCGCCTTCATGGCGGCGGGCCTCTTCGCCTACCTTCAGCTTGGCCGTCAGGAAGATCCCGACTTCACCATCAAGACCATGGTGATCCAGGCGCAGTGGCCGGGCGCATCGCCCGAAGAGATGACGCGCCAGGTCACCGACAGGATCGAAAAGAAGCTCGAGGAGCTGGAATCGCTTGACTACACCAAGAGCGTGACGGTCGCGGGCCAGACCACCGTATTCGTTTATTTGCGAGACACGACAAAGGCGGCCGACGTGAAGCCGACCTGGGTCCGCGTCCGCAATATGATCGCGGATATCAAGGGCGAATTCCCGCAAGGGGTGGTCGGGCCCGGCTTCAACGATCGCTTCGGCGACGTGTTCGGTAACATCTATGCCTTCACCAGCGACGGCTTGACTCAGCGTCAGCTGCGCGACGAGGTCGAAGGTATCCGCGCCAAGGTCTTGACCGTGCCTGATGTGGGTAAGGTCGACATTCTCGGCGCGCAGGACGAAGTGATCTATCTGGAATTCTCCACCCGGAAGATCGCGGCCCTTGGCCTCGACGTCCACTCGATCATGGCCTCCCTCCAGGGACAAAACGCGGTCGCGCCGTCTGGGGTGTTCCAGGAGGGGGCCGAGCGGATCAGCGTGCGCGTGAACGGCCGGTTCACGTCGGAGGCAAGCCTGAACGCGATCAATCTCCGGATCAACGACCGCTTCTTTCCGCTGACTGACGTCGCGACCGTCACGCGCGGTTATGCCGATCCGGCCAAGAGCTTGTTCCGGTACAACGGCCAGCCTGCAATCGGGCTTGCCATCGGCATGAAGTCCGGCGCAAACCTGCTTCACTTCGGCGAGGCGCTGAAGGAGGAAATGTCAAAGGTCATTGCCGACCTGCCGATCGGCGTCGGCGTTTACCTGGTCGCCGATCAGCCCGTCGTCGTCGAGCATGCCGTGTCGGGCTTCACCGAAGCGCTGTTTGAGGCGGTGGCCATTGTCCTCGCCATCAGCTTTCTCAGCTTAGGCATGCGCGCCGGGCTTGTCGTCGCAATCGCAATCCCGCTGGTTCTCGCCATTACCTTCGTGGTGATGGCTTATGCCGGCATTTCATTGCAGAGAATTTCGCTTGGTGCATTGATCATCGCGCTCGGCCTTCTGGTCGATGACGCCATGATTGCCGTCGAGATGATGGTGGCTCGACTGGAAGTCGGCGATCCCCTGGAAAAGGCGGCGACCCACGTCTATACGTCGACCGCTTTTCCCATGCTGACCGGCACGCTGGTCACTGTCGCGGGCTTCATCCCGATTGGGCTGAACAGCAGCAATGCCGGCGAATTTACCTTCACGCTGTTCGTGGTGATTGCGGTCTCCCTGATCGTGTCGTGGATCGTCGCGGTAGTGTTCACCCCACTGCTCGGCGTCACCATTTTGCCCGCAAAGATGAAGGGCCACCATGAGGAGAAGGGCCGGCTGGCGCAGTTGTTCGCCCGCCTGCTGCTCATCTGCATGCATCGCCGTTGGATCACCGTCGGCGTGACGGTTGCCGCCTTCTTCGTCGCGTTGTTCGGCATGACGTTCGTGCAGCAGCAGTTCTTTCCCTCATCGGACCGTGACGAGCTGGTGATCGACTGGAATTTGCCGCAAAATGCCTCCATTGCAGACACAAATGCGCAGATGGCGCGCTTCGAGCGCGAACAGCTGCAGGGCAATGGCGCCGTGGATCATTGGTCGACTTATGTCGGGACGGGCGCGCCGCGGTTCGTGCTGTCGTTCGACGTGCAGACGGCCAATACATGGTTCGGCCAGCAAGTCGTTGTGACCAAGGGCGGCATAAAGGCGCGCGACCTCGTCAAGGCACAATTTGAGGAATATCTGAGGAAGACGTTTCCAGGCACCGACACCTACGTCAAGTTGCTCGAGGTCGGTCCGCCGGTGGGACGTCCCGTGCAATACCGCCTGAGCGGGCCCAACATCGCGAAGGTCAGGGATTTCTCGCAGGAACTCGCCGGCATCGTCCGGAGCAACCCCGACCTCGGCAACGTCGTGTTCGACTGGATGGAGCCAGCGCGCGTCGTCAAGGTCGACGTTCTCCAGGACAAGGCGCGCCAGCTCGGCGTGACGTCGGAAGACATCGCCACCACCCTGAACTCGGTGCTTGAGGGCACGCCGATCACACAGGTTCGCGACAGCATCTATCTTGTCAATGTCACTGGACGTGCGACCGCGGTCGATCGCAGCTCGATCGATACGCTCCGAGATCTGCAGTTGACCGGGCAGGGTGGGCAGTCGGTGCCGCTCGGGACCGTGGCCAACCTGCGCTATGAGATCGAGCAGCCGACCATCTGGCGCCGCGCGCGGATTCCCACGATCACGCTGAAGGCTGGCATCGTCACCAACGTCCAGCCGAAGACAATCATGGATCAGTTGGCACCGAGGGTGGCGGATTTCAGCAAAGCACTGCCGGCGGGTTATTCGGTGGCGATCGGCGGCTCCGTGGAGGAAAGCGCCAAGAGCCAGTCGCCGATCGTGGCCGTCGTTCCGCTCATGCTGTTCGTCATGGCTACCGTCCTGATGATTCAGTTGCAGAGCTTCCACCGCCTGTTCCTGGTGTTTGCGGTCGCACCGCTTGCCGTGATCGGCGTCGTCATGGCCCTGCTGCCGAGCGGCGCACCTCTCGGCTTCGTTGCCATCCTGGGTGTGCTGGCGCTGATCGGCATCCTGGTCCGAAACTCGGTGATCCTGATTGTGCAGATCGAGGATCTGAGGAAGGACGGGCGCCCGGCCTGGGATGCCGTCATGGAAGCGACCGAGCATCGCATGCGGCCGATCCTCCTGACCGCGGCCGCTGCAAGTCTCGCGCTGATTCCGATTGCACGCGAGATTTTCTGGGGCCCGATGGCCTACGCGATGATGGGTGGCATCATCGTCGGCACGCTGCTGACGCTCTTGTTCTTGCCGGCGCTCTATGTGGCGTGGTTCCGGATCCACCCTGTTCACGACGACGGCGGGCCAGTGCGTGAGACCGTTGACCCGGCGCACGACAGCCACTCGTCGAACTCGACTCTTGCGCCGGCCGCGCCGGTGCCGGTCCTTGAAACGCAAATCTGAAACGGAGACTACAATGTCCAGGAAGACACTCTTGACGCTGTCCGTCAGCGTAACGCTCGCAACGATTTCGTTGGCACCGACTGCGGTGTTTGCGCAATTCCCCGGTCCTCCTCCCATGGGGCCGGGCGGTCCTCCTCCGATCGCGGCCGGCGGTCCTCCGGCGTTCGGAGGCCATCCTCCGATGGGGCCTGGCGGTGTGCCCCGTGCCGGCCTCGGCGGTCCGGCTCCTCGCTTTGGCGCCGGCGCTGGTCCTGGCGGCGATCTAAGAGCGCCTGGCGGCGTTCGCGCCGGCGGTCGTGACGGACCTGCGGTTGCACGCGCGGTCCAAGCTCGCTCTGCATCAGTCAGCTACGGCCGCTCCGGAAGCTTCAGCCATAGCTACGGCGGGCGACGATACGGTTATGGTGCAGCTTACGCCGCCGGAGCCTATGCCGGCTATGCTTATGGCAGCTCGAACGATGGCAACTATTCCGATAGCGACTGCTACTACGCCTACAGGAGCCACAGACGCGTTCGCGTATGCAACTAGCGGGCGGGAAGTATCTCACCCTACGAACTCTGCGGTGAACATTGTAAGTGCGTTGGCTTCGCTGGTGCTGCTGACTGAGACCGGTGTGTTCACGGCGGTTGCGTAACGTCGGCACACTTTGGCGCTGCGTCAGCGTGCCGGTTGGGAACAACACGCAACAGCTTTGAGCCTCCGCATTCAATTCCGAGTGCGAGGCCGGCCAGAATCCAACGACGAGGGTGGGCCCTCAATCGGTTGCAGCACGAGTTTGTGAATGGGCTCGCTTTGACAGGGTAAATAATAAACTAGACGGTATAGTATATTAAAGTTTCGGTCGTGAAGCCGCGGTGACCTGTCCCGGACAGAACGCAGGCCCGAGCAATCTCAAACCAAGAGCACAGAACCATGAACTTTCAGCCCCGGCCACACCTCACGACCGCCGACCGGCGTCTGCCGTTCGATTGCATAGCGTTGCTCTTACAGGGCGGCGGCGCTCTGGGGGCTTATCAGGGAGGCGTCTACGAGGCCTTGGCTGAAGCCAACATCCATCCCGATTGGATTGCCGGCATCTCGATTGGAGCGATCAACGCTGCAATTATCGCGGGCAATCCGCCCAGTTCCCGAGTTGACCGGCTTCGCGAGTTTTGGACGCAGGTGACGTTGGACGTACCGTTCACCGATTTGATGAACAGCGATCACACCCGCAATTTTCTCAATCAGGTAAATGCGAGCTTTGCGGCCGTGTTTGGCGCGAATGGATTCTTTTCCGCGCGGCCACTGGCGCCGTGGCTACAAGCGGGTGGAACGCTTGCCGCCACGAGCATCTACGACACCAGCGCGTTGAAGACGACACTGGAGCGGCTCGTCGATTTCGATCGTATCAACGCCGGTATGATGCGGTTCAGCGCAGGTGCCGTCAATGTGAGGACCGGCAATCTGGTCTATTTCGACACTGCCACGCATACGATCCGGCCGGAGCACGTTCTGGCGAGCGGGGCGCTACCGCCGGGATTTCCGGCGGTCGAAATCGATGGCGAACATTATTGGGATGGCGGCCTCGTATCCAACACACCATTGCAATGGGTGATTGAGTGTGGCGCCCGTCAGGACACGCTTGTGTTTCAGGTCGATCTCTGGAGCGCGCGCGGCCAGATTCCGCGCAATATGGCCGACGTCATTACGCGCCAAAAGGAGATTCAATACTCGAGCCGCACGCGAGCAAGCACGGACCAGTTCAAAAGCCTGCACCGACTGCAGCGAGACTTGGCGGCTCTCTTGAACAGGCTGCCTGAAGATCTGCGCGAACATGAGGACGTCAGGCTGCTCAGGACCGCTGCCTCTCACAACGTGCACAGCCTCGTCCATCTAATCTATCGTGCGCGGGACTACGAAGGCCACTCCAAGGACTACGAGTTTTCCCGCCTCTCGATGCAGGATCATTGGTGCGCCGGCTATCGCGACGCATTGCGCACCCTTCGTCATCCCGAGGTGCTGGCCCGCCCGACCAGTGCGGACGGCGTCTCCTCGTTCGATCTTGAGCAGGATGGTCGCGAGTAGGCCAAGCCGGTCAGTCACAGGAGAATTGAAGTGCGCGAAAATGAAGTTCTGAAGCGAGCATTTGCGATGCCGCTCACCAATCCGGCCTATCCGCCGGGACCGTACCGCTTCGTCAACCGCGAATACCTTGTCATAACCTATCGCACCGATCCGGCGAAGCTGCGATCGGTTGTTCCGGCTCCGCTCGAATTTGACGAAGGCGAGGCGCTGGTCAAATATGAATTCATCCGCATGCCGGATTCCAGTGGTTTTGGCGACTACACCGAGAGTGGCCAAGTCATCCCGGTGTCGTTCCGCGGTCGCAGGGGCGGCTATACCCACTGCATGTTCCTGAACGATGAGGGGCCGATCGCCGGCGGCCGCGAGCTCTGGGGCTTTCCGAAAAAGCTGGCTCAGCCGACGCTGCGGACTGAAGTCGATACGCCCATCGGCACTCTGGATTACGGTCCGTTGCGGGTAGCAACCGGCACGACGGGATACAAGCACCGCGCGGCCGACCTAATGCAAGTCAAAGCCGCTCTCAAGGAGCCGAACTTCCTTCTCAAGATCATTCCACACGTCGACGGCACGCCACGCATCTGTGAACTGGTCGAATATCATCTCGAGGATGTCACGATGAAGGGCGCGTGGACCGGGCCGGCGGCGCTCCATCTCACGCCTCATGCGTTGGCACCCGTAGCTGATCTGCCAGTTCTCGAGGTGGTGTCCGCGGTTCACATACTGGCCGACCTTACGCTCGGGCTGGGCAAGGTCGTGCATGACTACCTCCAACAGCCAAGCCGACGTCTCCTCGAAGTCCGCGAGACCGATCTGGTCGGCTGAACGTGAAGGCATGCAATAGAAGGAGAGTGAATTGAGTGTTCTGAAGGGCAAGACGGCCGTTGTGACCGGCTCGACAAGCGGAATAGGCCTTGGGTGCGCGCGGGCATTCGCAAGCGGGGGCGCCAACATCGTGCTCAACGGGATTGGGGCACCGGGCGATGTCGAAAAAACGCGGACTGCAATCGAGAAAGATTTCGGAGTGAAGGCTATCTATTCGCCCGCCGATATGGGCGAGCCGATGGAAATCGCCAACATGATCTCGTTCGCCGAGAGGACGTTTGGGAGCGTGGACGTGCTCGTCAACAATGCCGGCATCCAGCATGTCTCGCCGATCGAGGATTTTCCGGTCGAAAAGTGGGACGCAGTGATCGCAATCAACCTCTCCGCCGCATTCCATGCGATCCGTGCCGTTACTCCCGGCATGAAGCAACGAGGCTGGGGCTGAATCATCACCACGGCCTCGGCGCATTCGCTGGTCGCGTCTCCGTGCTATCACGCAGCCGGTGCGGCGGCTTGAGGCCTTCACTGGAGCCGGCCGTCGGCGGAAGTGGAGCGACGAGGACAAGGCGCGGGTTGTTGCGGAGATCATGGTGAGTGGCGACCCGGTCTGTTCGGCAGCACAACGGCACGGATTGTCGCCGCAGCAGTTGTTTGGCTGGCAACGTCAGTTGAGAGAGGCAGTGGACGATCATATTTAGATCAGCGCCGACAACGACGTCATTCATGGCAGGCCGGGGCCGCGGTAGTGGATGGAGCTTGCCAGCTATCGCGAGTTCGTTGACGGCGATGGCGGATACTGGACCACGCAACATTCGAGCAAAACGTTCGTCAGGTGTTGGTATGATGATCGGGATGAACGCACAGCTATTCCCCAACTCGCCTAAAATGATCGGTTGCGCTGCGTCAGTGTGTCATCACCCCGGCGCTGTAGTCGGCTTCACTGCTAGGCGATGGCGGAAGCATCGAACTTTCCGCCGTCGTCGGCTGCCCATCGTGAGAGGATGCGATGCATTTGCTACGATCCGGCGTCCAATCTTGTGCAGGACTCGCTCTCGGTGATGTCATCGCCGGGCCAAGTTGAAGTGATGTTCGACACCATATCCAGATCGCTGCCACACGTTTAGACGGGCATGCGAGCAGTATCCTCGGCTATCAATTCGTGACCGATCGAGACACTCCGACGATGTCCGAGAGTGGGTCCAAGGGCCAGTCTTGGCGGTCTGACCCAAGCCGCGACACAGCAGCTGAGTCTGGCCAGCGGTCCACCGTGCGGCAGCTGCGTGCCGCCGAGCAGCGTCCCATCATCATCGCGAAGTTCCTCGGTTTCGGCAATGGCACGCCCGCCGACCGGCCAAGCTTTCAGCGAGCACTGTCTTGGTCAAGAACGCCGCAACGAATTTTGTGAAACGACCATGAACAAAACGGGACGGAAACGCTCGACGCAGCAAGAAAAATCAACAGCTTAAAAGATATTCGCTGCGTTCGGAACGCAATGGTCGCTCTCGGTCAGGTCAGATCGCAACTCGAACCGAATATAGATATCGGTGGTTGCGCCCCCGGGATTTGAGCCTACCCCTCTTACGCGGGGATGGATCGCTCACAAACGGCGGCTCTTGGCGGACTTTCACGACTCGGCCTCGCGAGTCAGGCTGCCTTCCGATAGGAAAACAGGGCTCCTGCGATAGCGATATGGCGGACCTCCGCCACCATGCCAAGCTCTCAGGCCACCATGCTAAGGACAAATACCGGTTCGCCGCGTCGGTGATTGCGTATGATTCCCTCCCTGGGCACCACGCTTCGCCAATCGGCTACGCGTGGCGAGCCCGACGAGCGACGGGCCGCGTCCGGCGTAGCCCGAAGGGCGAAGACGGATGGTTCGATTCCGCCCCCTGGGCACCGTTTTGGCGCCATTCAGTGCAGAGTTGCGAACTCAGTCCAGCACAATGGATGCCCGCTTCGCGCCATAGCCGTCATCCGTCGCTGATGTAACTAGCAAGTTCGTCTGGAGTCCCCTCTGGAAAGGCGGCCTTCAGAAACTCGAGGAAGGCTGAAACGCGTGCGCTGAGTAAACGGCGGGAGGGATAGAGCGCCCACAGGGCGATATCCGGCCCATCGACGTCGGCCCAATGCACCAGCCGTCTGGCAGAGATATCATGCTTCACAAGGGATATCGGAAGTCGCGCCGCGCCGACGCCCGCGCGCACGGCATCGCGGATCATCGGAAGCGACGAAAGCCTAAGGATCGGATTGGCGGTTAACCGCGATTTCCCCGAGGACGTCACCACGTCCCAGGTCTCGGTTTGATTGCCGCCGCCGCGAACGACCGCCGGAACCATTGCGTCTTCGACGCCGCGGGCAAGCGATGGGCTCGCGACAACGACCAAACGGTCGTGCAGAAAGACGCGACCGATCAGACTTTCATCAGGTGCCGGATTGACGCGGATAGCAAGATCGTAACCTTCTTCGATCATATCGACCCCTCGATCCTCGGCCGTGACCTCAAGGCTGACGTCAGGAAATTTCAACGCGAACCCGCCTGCAAGTTTGCCCATCGCTGTCTGTGAAAAGAGCAGCGGGGCACTGATCCGCAACCGCCCCCGCGGCTTGGTTCCCCCGGAAGCGATGGTTGCCGCTGTCTCATCAAGTTCGACGAGCAAGGCGCTCGTGCGCTCGTAGAGCGCCCGTCCCTCCTGCGTGAGTTTCAGTGCGCGCGCGCTCCGCTCGAACAACCGCAAATTCAGGCTGGCCTCCAATTCCGAGACGCGGCGCGACAAGGTCGCCTTCGGGCGGAGCGTAGCGCGGGCCGCTTTTCCAAAGCCGCCGTGACGAGCCACCAGACTGAAATCGGCCAGAGCCAGCAGGTCCATAGCGTTCCACCTGTGAGACAGAGTGTCCATATATAACGACTATTGGCGCGAATATGGATCACTAATTTGAGCCATGCCACTTCGGCATCCCCATATTAGGAGTGAAATCCATGACCATCCTCGTTACCGGCGCTACTGGCCGTGTCGGCCGCCATGTCGTCCAGCAACTCGTCAATCGCGGCGTTCGCGTGCGCGTGCTCACCCGCGATCCCTCAAAAGCCGACTTTCCGGCCAATGTCGAAGTCGCGCAGGGTGACCTGCTCGACATCGGCTCGCTGCGGGCCGCGTTCGACGGCGTCAGTACGCTGTTCCTGCTCAACGCGGTTACGGGCGACGAATTCACGCAAGCGATCATCACCTTGAATGTTGCCCGCGAGGCTGGCGTCAATCGGGTGGTTTATTTGTCGGTGATCCACGCCGATCGCTTCGTGAACGTGCCGCATTTTGCAGTGAAGTCCGGCGCCGAGCGGATGCTAGAAGCGATGGACTTCAGCGCAACCATTCTGCGCCCGTCCTACTTCATCGACAACGAACTCATGATCAAGGACGTCATCTTCAACTACGGCCTCTATCCGATGCCGATCGGCAACAAAGGTGTCGCCATGGTCGACGCCCGCGATATTGCCGAGGTTGCAGCGATCGAACTGATCCGCAGGGACCAAGCGCCCGGCAAGCTGCCGATCGAGACCATCAACCTGGTTGGTCCGGATACGCTGACCGGTTCGGACGTGGCCGCGATCTGGTCCGAGGTGCTGGGCCGCTCAGTCGCCTATGGCGGCGACGACCCCAGTGGCTTCGAGCAGAGCATGGCGACCTTCATGCCGAAGTGGATGGCCTATGAGATGCGCCTGATGGCCGAGCGCTACGTCAGTGACGGCATGATTCCAGACCATGGCGACGTCGAGCGCCTGACCACGATCCTGGGCCGCCCGCTGCACTCCTACCGCGACTTCGCAAACGGCATGGCCGCTACGGCCTCCAAGTGAGTGGACAGTCAGATATTGAGGGAGATCGATCATGATTTACTCAACCGCGACAGCCCGGTGAACCCGGACGGTGAAACCAGACTGACCCGCGAGCAGATCTGGAAGGGTCTCGAGCTAAAGGCGCGCGATGCTCGCCTTTTCCTACCGCAAGGTCTCTGCACGCATTGCGAGGTCGTCGAAGAGAATTCGACGCACTTCGTGCGCGAAGCAACCATCGCCGGCTCGAACCTCCGTGAGATCATTACACTCGAGCCGCACTTCTTGCCGAGGGCAGGCTCTGATTCATCTCGACCGCAACTGGAACGACCGCCGCCTCGGGCGGTCGTTTCGCAAGTGGAAACCAGGCGCCACTTCGCCCCATTTGTGACCGCCGGGGAAGGTTGACTTCAGTCTTCAGGTCAGGCGACAGAAGCATCTCTGCAGCCAAGGAGCGGCGCGCATCTACTCGTTACACCATCTCGCGCCAAGCAAGCGCAGCGAACATGAGATCTTATTAATCACTCTGTTTCCGCCAAGGTCGGAGGTGGGTGCCCAAGTATTTATTCACCATGGGCGTAATGACAAATATGATGGACGCTACCGTAACTGGCGTCAGAATGAGAGTGCGGTGCCAAATCTGCCAATCGCTCGTAATCGGCCCCAGCACGTAGAGCAAAGCCGTCACCAGGGGATATACGGCAAAGACCATCACCACCGTCAGACGCGCTTTCGACAACCGAACACTTCGCTCGGTCGGACTTGCAGGCGTTTCATCGGATGAAGATTGCGGTTTTGTTTTCTTGAGAACCATGAAATCAGCCCAACCTAATCAAGCGGTGCAAATGGCAAGTTGCCGTGTCAGCATCCTCTCGCACGAGATCGACCCGCCCCTTCGCGTTGACGCCCAGGACAGCCCTCTCCTCGCACCGGGGATGATCGAGCTAAGGCCCGTCATCGCGGCCTGCAGCTCCTCGCGCGGCGGACGCCAGCGCCCGCGGCATCAGTTCATAGGGATGCGCCCAGCCCGGATAGGAGGCAATTCGGTCAAGCCACGCTCCAATGTGCGGATATTGGCTTCGGTCGATCCCGGTTTCTTCGTGATAGAATTGATAGGCGCACATCGATATATCCGCGATCGTCAAGTCATCTCCGACCACGAACGGGCGATCTTTCAACCGCTCTTCCACGATCTCGAGAGCAATGATCGCTTGGCCCCGCAGCCACTCCGTCACCGCGCTTTCGGGCAGTCCTCTGAGCCCCCTCACGAAACGAAGCGTTGCGTAGCTGGGTGTGAAGCGATGATTGTCGAAGAGTATCCATCGCAATATCTCGCGGCGCTCTTCGTCTGTTTTGCCACCGAACAGACCTGTCGCCTCCGATAGATAAGTGAGAATCACGCCTGATTGCGACAATGTCAGATTGTTCGCCTTCAACACGGGCAGTTCGCCCATCCCGCTTACCTTAGCGCGGAATTCAGCGCGGCTCGCGTCATTGAAAAAGTCGACGAAGCGCGGCCGCCAACTGAGGTTGCAGAGGCTCAACATCAGCGCGACCTTGTAACAGTTCCCCGATTCGGCGCGGCAATAAAGCTCAAATTCCATTTTTCGCCTCGGCCCAAGCCAATTCCGCTGGTTCCGCGCGTTGCCACGACAGCGACACCGCTCAGCACGATATATTCGATACGTATCGTTTCGTTATTGGAATTGCAAGATGCCCTTGCACGTTTGCGAGATTTCCTTGCCGCAAGAGCGAGCGCAACAGGCCATTCAAAGCGGCAAGACTTGATGGCGCCCCGTTCAACGCGCTCGCTCGATCTCCTCAAGCATTCGGCGCTGTGGCCTATCGCCCCGCCGGTCCGGGTCCCCAGGTGATATTGCTGGCCCGGCAAACGATCTGACTTCGCAGCCTCGCAGATCGCATCTGCACCTCATGCTGAACTATCGGCGATATCTGTGCCGATTGATCGGTGACGTGCTCCGAATATACAGTTAGAGCCCTCAGGCTCTTCGGTTGATCTGCATCACCCCCCGCAGGATTCACGGCTGCCCGAAATGCGCCGGAAGGAACAGACCAGGTTATGAAGAAAGCGGATTTGGCCAACGAAACAAAGGCAACAGGACGGCCGCGCAGTGCAGCATCGAGAAGAGCCATCCTCGAGGCAACGCATTCATTGCTGGACTCGACGACGGTCCGAGATCTCACGATTGAGGCGATTGCGCAGAAAGCCGGCGTCGGAAAAGCGACTATCTACCGCTGGTGGTCCAGCAAAACGGCTATCGTCATCGAGGTCTTCCTGGACTCGATGATTTCGAATACGCCCATTCCTCGCGCTGACAGCGCCGCCGACGCAATCAGAAAACACCTTGTACTACTGATCAAACAGTATCGGGGCAAATTGGGTCGGATAGTCGCCGAGATCCTGGCTGAGGGACAATTCGAACCCGAAATTCTCGCAGAATTTCATCGCCGTTTCTTCGCTGATCGTCGGGCAGCGGTCCGCGAGGTAATTGAAGCCGGCGTGCGCGATGGCGAGTTTGCAGCAACTCTCGACATCGACGCGGTGATTGACATGCTTTACGGTGCTGTGAATTTTCGCCTCATCGCAAAGCATCTTCCTCTCGACATTCGTTTCGAGCGCTCGCTTTCTGACCTTTCATCCAGAGCGTTGGGAGTCGAAGCAAGCGCTTTACCGAAGGTCGTTGGAAATCAGTCCGAGGCAGCGCTTCGTAAAAAAGGAGGGCTAAAGACCGGTCACTAACTTGCAGCGGCGAGTTGCTGCAATGTGCCAAAACAGTCTGCGAACTCTCAACTGGCTTTTCTTAGGGCAAGGTCTTTCGCGACCTCCCATGTAGATGGTTTTAAGTTTGGCCGGCCAGAACGACGCAGAATTTTTCAGTTGCGATTCCCGAGGCCTATCATCCAATTGGTGACCACAGCGGAGCATTTATGCATTGGCTCCGCCAAATGTCTGAACAACAGGGGCACCGAGCAAACTGCCGGATCGGGTTATATCCGTCCATTGGCGCCTGGCCTACAAGTCCGGTGAAGTGCTCGGCTGTGGGCGAAGGTGGTAAGTCTCCAAAATCGGATGATTGATATCCCGACCGAATAGTATTTGTCTCGTTATATCAATTCGGATACAATGAACCATTTACGAAGTAGCTCCGATCGTATCGAATGCGTTCGTGAAATTCGGACCTGATGCATCGCAGGCTAGAGCATGATCCGGAAAAGTGGATACCGGTTTTCCGAAAAGATCATGCTCAAACAAAAAGATAGAGCGGGATGATGATTCGAAGAAAAATCATCACGCTCTAGTCAGCCAAAAGGCAAAGAACATCCACCGACGCGAGTTGCCTTGGGATTGTGGAGTCTTGGGCGTGAAGCAAGGACAGAAGATACCTTCAAAAAGGCGTGTCGCGCTCATTGAGGCAGAGCGAAGGGCAGCTACGCTGTTTGACGAGATCGAAAGGCGAAACCTTGTCAGAGCGGGGCGGACGGAGCGAGAGGTCAAGCAAGAGATTTACGCGATCGCATTGCAACAGTTTGGCGTTGAGAAGCACTGGCATAAGCGCATTGTGCGGGCGGGCACGAATACTTTGACGCTTGCCGCCGACAACCCGCCGGTCCGCAGCATCGAGGCAGACGACATCGTCTATGTGGATTTAGGACCTGTCTTCGAGGACTGGGAAGCGGATCTCGGTCGTACCTATATTCTGGGTAATCATCCTGGAGGACCGTTAGTCGAAGCCTTACCAATCGTCTTCGAAAAGGTGCAGGCCCATTACCATGCATCACCCGACATAACAGGCTCCGAACTATACGCGTATGCACAAAAGGCGGCGGCGGAGGCTGGATGGCTTTTTGGCGGTGCGATCGCAGGCCATCTTGTGAGTGAATTCGCTCACGCTCAGATCCCTGGAAATAGGGACTTGAATCGGATACAGCCGGGGAACACGAAGCGCATGGACGATCCTGACGAACTCGGCCGGGAGCGGCACTGGATCCTGGAAATCCATCTCGTTGAACCACACGGCTCATACGGTGGATTTTATGAACGCCTGCTATGACGGCTCTTTCGAATCGCCTGTCTACAACCATTGCCACCTCCGGTAACTTTGATGTCGCGCTTTTCGAAGTCATAGGAACGTACTGGCAGGTGCGCTCAGGCGCCCGTTACACGCCAGATCACATCGCCAACATCGTCCGCCACCAGAACAGAACCGTCGGGGCCGAGCGCTACCCCGACCGGTCGCCCGTAGGATTCCCGCTCATCCGGTGCGAGGAATCCGCTCAGGATGTCCCGCGGCGGGCCGGATGGGCGCCCGTTCTCGAAGGGCACGAACACGACCTTGTAGCCGCTCAGCGTGCTGCGATTCCAGGAGCCGTGCTGTCCGATTGCCATGCCATCGGGAAAGCCCGGAAGCGTGCCGGCTGGCAACCAGCATAGACCCAGCGATGCCGTGTGCCCGCCAAGGGCGTAGTCCGGCGTGATGGCCGTTGCGACCAAGGCCGGATCCTGCGGGACGCGATCGTCAACCGTCTGCCCCCAGTAGCAATAGGGCCAGCCGTAGAAGCCGCCGTCGCGGACCGAGGTCAGATAATCCGGAGGTGTCTCGTCGCCGATCCCATCGCGCTCGTTGACGACCGTCCAGAGCGCGCCGGTCTGCGGCTCCCATGCGAGACCCACGGGGTTGCGCAGGCCGCTCGCAAAGATGCGGCTGTTGCCGCTCGCAAGATCGAGCTCATAGACGCAGGCCCGCCCTTCCTCGACCTCCATGCCGCTCTCGGCGATGTTGCTGAGCGAGCCGACCCCGACATAGAGCTTCTTGCCATCGGGGCTCGCCAGCAGGCTTCGCGTCCAATGCCCGGCAGGCTTGAACTCGACAAGTTTGCGCCCCTCGGCGGTGATGCGGCTCGTGCCCCCCGCATACGAAAACGCTACGACGCCGTCGGTGTTGCCGACATAGAACGTCTCGCCTACCAGCGCCATGCCGAACGGCTGGTTCAGCCCCTCCATGAATGTCTCTCGTATTTCTGCGACGCCATCGCCGTCGCGGTCGCGCAACAGCGTAATACGGTTCGCGCTGACGCCAAGTGCATCGGCCCGTCTCATCGTCGCCTGCATCGCATAGTGGAACATGCTCCTGGGAGGGCCTGCGACCTGCGTCGCCTCGGCAATGAGCACGTCGCCATTTGGCAACACTTCGATCCAGCGCGGATGGTCCAGGCCGGCCGCAAATGCGTTGACCTTCAGCCCCGGTCCCGCCACGGGTTTTTGGCCGGCGCTCCAGCCCCTGGCCGTCGGCATCTTGAGCGTCGGGATCGCGCCTTGCGACTTCGCTAACGGAATCTGCGGATCATCGCCCCATGCCGGCTTTGGTGCTGCCCCCTGCAACCGACGCCACAATAGCGCGGCACCGCCGACCAGCGCGACGAAGCGCGCAAAGAAGCTGGAAAAATTCATCGAGATTCCTTGTTGGTTGCCCTGGCTTTCGGATGCCGGGTGGATCTTGAAGGCGCAGATCGCGAATATCAGGTTGACGATCTGCCGGTTGGGTTCATGCCAACGTGACAATTTTGGCTGATGTCGCGATTGCAGTCGATGATCTCCCAAGTGGTCTCAACCGCGATTGCAAGGCAATCGCCGGAGGCCCGTCGGCTGGACCGGCCAAAATCCGTTAGCCGTCAACGTCCCACAATAAGCTTTAGCGAACCGAGGAAAAGCGGTTCTGTTCGAAAATGGGCAAACCGCTCGTCCCATCGGCCGAATTTGATATCCCGTGACAGATCGTTTTCGAAGCGCTGTATGGCGGCGTCGTCGACAAAAGCCCACGCCGAGCAGGCACGGCGCGCCTCAGGGTTCAAGAGCATTTCGGGGCGACCGAAATACGCCTCGTTGAAGCCGTCGGTGCAGTCCAGCGGAATTGGAACCGGCAGGAGCTCGGACTGGTCGCCAAGTGGGGCGCCAATTCCTTGCGTGGAAGGGTATCTGCTGGCTTCCACGGCGATGACCTCAGGACAGTATGGCTGAAGCCAAAAGCGATCGAGTTCGGCCGGCTCGCAACCACCGATTCTTGCGAAACTCGGCGAAGACGATCCAGAAGGATCGCCTTCGCATTTTGGGAAGTGCGGGTGTGCGTCTTGTCAAGACGATTGAGATCGTTTGACTAGGTCTGCAAGCGCTCCAAGGATACACGACGCGATTGCTGCAGGAGGTTGGACATTCTGTTCGGCTTCAGGAAATGGCTGTCTTACCCTGAGAGTAGTGACAATGATCCACTCTCGCACGCCTTTCCGGACAGGGGCCTCGAAAATTGGGCCGCATTAGCGACATATCTCAGATTATTTTCGCGAAAAATTGCCGTACGTTGTTTGGTAAACGCGCGCAGCTAAATGTAACGAATGTGACACAATGTAACGAGATGTAACGAAAGATGTGACTCCGGCGCATCAATGCAGGGTCATTACTTGGGAATTACTTTGCGAAGTTCTTTGTGTTGGTTCTCGCAGCGCAGTCGTGAAAGCCACTCGGCTGCTCGCGGCAATCACATATTAAAGATTCGGCGTTCATGTAGGCGATCGATCGCTTCGGCATTTGATTGGAGTGTTGCGGCATCGTTGTCGGTCGCGATGCGACGGAATTTCGTCGTCGCGCCATCGCACGAGGTTGCACGAGCTACATGGAATGGAAGGACTGTCATATATGAAGCGTCGCGATTTTCTGATTGGTGCATCCGCTTTCGGTTTGGCTGCGCCTGCGCTTTTTAGGGCCGCCGTATCGCCAGTGGACGCGCAGCAGGCCGCACCTGCGGGAGCGCGCATTGTTCGCGCCGCAATCTTTCCCGCGATTGGCTTCTCACGTGTCGGCAACGGTGACGAGTGGTTTCTGGCGCCCGAGGTTCCCGGTCTGATGAACGAGCCTCCGGGAGGATTCAAGCAGGGACCAAGCAGCATCAAGAAACAGGTCCAGCGCTTCCGCGTGTACGGTTATGACGATCAGGGACGCGTGGTGCGCGAACTGGGAGCGTCCGATGGTGTGCGCTGGACGGTGCACGTCGCGAACACCAAGGCTGCCTGGTATGGCTATTCGAATGCCTTGGACGGAGGCGCGCAGGCTCCCGGTATTCCGGGCGCACAACGCAATGCCTTCATCGAACCTGCCCGTCGCGAACAAATGCTGGCGATTGACGCGGGGGCAGTCCGCATCGATGGCGCATCGAAGAATACGGATGGCCGGGATGCCGCCTATCAAATGGCAGGTCAGTTCTGGAAAAAGCTGCCAGTGAAACTCGGTCATCTCCGCACTGACGATGCAGGCCGGCTGCTGGTATTCCCGGCGGACGGAATATCCAACAGTGCTTTGGCTCAGAATCCGGTGCGCGACTTCACCAACAACGATGGTTGGCACGACGACTGGTGCGATGGCTGGGTGAAAGCCACAGTACGCGTCGGGGATGCAGATGTCGATTGCGAACCGGCGTGGGTCGTGTGCTGCGGACCGAAGTTTGCTCCCCAGATTGAGCCGATTGTCAGCCTTTATGATGCCGCGCGCGAAGCAATGATCGCTACGGGACATATGAAGGCGGTCGCCGGTCAGGTTTCCTTCCGTCGCGACGTACTGCCTATTCTGCGGCGCTCCGGGATGATGCAGTGGGTCGCGCAGGCCTCGTATCTCGGCAAGGCTTGGATGGATCTCGACGATCTTTCGGATCCGGCGGTGATCAAGTCGTTGGCGGATACGGGAGCAAAGACACGCCCCGCCCGAGAGAAGGTGCTCGCGGCGTTCCGTAAACCCGGTGGTGACGATACCCGTTCGGACGCCCTGCCTCCGATGCTCGGTGACGGCGTCAATTTTCCGGGCAGCCCGACCAGTTGGCTCACGCTTACATCCAGCCAATACAGAATTCTGAGCGACTGGGCGAAGGGCGACTTTATCAACGATCTCGATGATCCTGCAGCCGATGCCGTCAAGCAGCTCGATGACATGCCATTGTCGTTGCGTCCGGAAGCATTGACGCGCGCTGCGCTCGATGCCTGTTCTGGCGGAGCCTTCCATCCCGGCGTCGAGATCACTTGGCCTATCCGTCATGCGGCGCTCTACCGTTCGACGAAGGAGACGTCGCTACCGTTCCGTATCGCGATTTCGAACCGAAAGAGTCTGGTTCAAAATATCGGACTGCAACTCAATCCGCAGAATGTGTTCTCAGGTGATCCGCAGCGACCGCAGGATGGGGCTCCCGTTGGACCGCAGGCGCCTGGCGACCTCACGCGCTGGATGGGTGTTCCGTGGCAGGGCGATGCATTCAGCTGCCAATCTGTGCTGACGGGCGAGGGGTTCCCGACGCCAGTGTGGTGGCCCGCGCTTCTGCCCGTCGATGTCCTGCCGGAAGGGTTCTACAAGCAGATGATGCGTACTGACCTTCCGATGGAGGAGCGCCTACGCTTCTATCACGCGCGTGTCGCCTGGTCGCGCGGCGCGGCCGGCGTCGGCCTGCACGTCGATGCAAGCTATACAGACGGCCTGCGCCGGATGATCGAGCTCTGGACGCAGATGGGCGTTGTCGTGCGTCGTAGTGGCCCCAAGGATATTCCTGGCGTTCCTGCAGAAGTCTTCGTCGAGGTGCAGCGCGGTTCGACGGATTTGGCCGCGAACAAAGAATTGAAGTAGTGACAGAACGTCAGGCCGTCATTTTGGGGGCGGGCATGGCCGGAATGGCATGTGCCCGCATCCTGTCGCGTCGCGGGATTGATGCCCTTCTTGTCGCCCCACCGTCGGATGTTGCCAGTCGGGGCGAAACGCTGTCGTTCCGGGCGGGCCCCTATCTGGAAACACTTGGATGGCATGGCCTGCTTGATGCGGAGACGGCGTTAGTCAATCAGGGCAGCTATTCCGTGTGGGGCAATAGAGCGCTGCGTCGTGGCATGTTCCACCAGGAAGAAATGTCGGGCTGGCACATCGATCGTTATCGGCTTGAGGCTCGGATGGCGGAAACACTTGAAGCCGATGGCGTAGATCGCGTCTTCTGCGAAGCCCGGCAGTTCTCGAGATCTGAAACCGGAATCGCCGTTGAGCTTGCTGACGGATCACCGGTAAATACGCGGCTGTTGGTTGATTGCTCAGGCCGCTCCGCTGTGACCGCAGGTCCAGCGGTGACGCTCCGTCGCCTCGACAAGCTCGTGGCCTGCTACAGTGTCTTCACCCTTGATGAGGACGTTGAGGCCATCCCTGTTACGCTTGTTGAGGCTGTGGCGATAGGGTGGTGGTATACGTCGTTGCTGCCCGGCAGCCGTATGCTGGTGGGACTCTTTACCGACTCTGATCTGCTACCGGCGGGATTCCGCAAAAATGCCGGTCTGTGGGCTGACCTGGCGTCGCAAACGACGGCGATCTCTCCGCGCTTGTCGAGTCTTGGTATGGATCTGGCCGCGGCGCCTGAACTGCATTTCGCCGCAGCCAGTGCATTGGATCCGCTCGCCGCGAACGGACTTGCTACCGCCCTGTGGAGCGGAATTCAGGCAGCCGAAAGCGTTGTTGGACTTCTCACGCAAAACGACGGGACGAAAGCGGTTCAGTATCAGCAGCAGTTCCTGCAAGGCATCGCGTCGCACCTTGCCGTGCAAACGGCGATGTATGCCTCCGAGCACCGCTTCACCGACGCGCCATTCTGGCAGCGACGACGAGGTCCGTGGTTGGAAAATTGATCGATGCAATCGTTCTCAGTTGCTGAGGCGCGAGCAGGTCGCCGCTGCCGAAGGCGCGTCACTAAGAGATGCGGTACGCTTGACCATCTATGTATCTGATGTCGTGCGTTTACGTCCTGTGGTGAATAAGGTGCAGGAAGATCTTTGGGGCAAAGGCCCTTATCCGCCACGTACTGTTCTCGAGGTTCGAAAGCTCGATCAGGATGACATCGCCGAGGTCGATGGAACGTTCTATGCGCCACTGAAGAAATAGCATCGGGTCGCCATGGAGCGGCTTGGCCAAATGACCAAGCCTTTTCTCTCGCGACAAACGCGAAGCGTTTGCGTCGGAAGATCATGCTCAAACAAAAAGCTAAAGCGGGATGACGATTCGAAGAAAAGTCATCACGCTTGAGTTGTCACGCCGGTCGCGCCATCAGTGATGGGCCGAAACGCTCCTGAGGCACTCTGACAGGAGATTGTCGCCAGACGTGGAATGGCTGACATCGCCGAGACTGAGGATGCCGACCATCCGCTTGCTCTTGTTGATCACTGGCAATCTGCGGACCTGCAGCTTCTCCATGTGATGCATCGCCTTCGCGAGGTCATCGTCTTCCCGGCAGCAATGGATGCCTTCGGTCATGACATCGCGCGCCGTCGCGCGACGAGCATCGAAGTTGTTGCTCGCAAGCCCTTTGCAGACGATATCGCGGTCGGTCACCATCCCGATCAGCCGATCGTCCTCTCCGATCGGAATGCAGCCGATGTCGTGCCCCCGCATCAATTTCGCGAGTTCGGTGACGGGGGTGTCGGGGCTGACCCAGTCGACGCCCTTGTGCATCACTTCTTTGACTTTCATGGCGGACCTCCGTTACTGGATTTCAGGTGCACTTGATGCAACGCATTTGCCCAGGGCATGATCCGGAAAAGTGTGAAGCGGTTTTCCCTCGCGACAAACGCGCAGCGTTTGCGCGGAGATCATGCTCAAACAGTAACCTAAGCGCGATGATGATTCATCCTCGTCTCTTCGCGCTTTAGCGGCAGATGCGCGCGACCAATCCTTTAGTCGTGCGCGCTAAAGCGCCCATGCGGTGCGTTCGCCGTCAGGCGCGCAAACTGCTCGTGCGTGAGATGAAGCAGGGTCTCATGATCGCCGGCTTCCATATAGATTTCCGGCTGTGTCTCGATGCTGTCGTCGACGATGATATCGAGCCCATAGCACTTGCCAACGGCGGGAACGGCGCCGTGCGCGCAGTCGCGGAACAGTTGATTGATTTCGGTTTCATCCGCCATATCGACATTATCACCGAGCGTCGTCCGCAGCTCGGACAGGCGGAGGTGGTGCGATGCGGGCACGACGGCGAGAATATATTCGCCGTCGCGTCGCAACACGATGCCCTTGGCGAGACGATCGCCCGAGATATGGGATACTTCAGCCGTGCGAGTGGACGACATGCTCAGCTCGTGCTGGATCTCCTCGTATTGGATGTTTTCAGCGGCCAGGTATTTTTGCAGTGTGGGAGCGATGGACATAACCGTGACCTCCGGTGCGGGTAGGCAAACCATCCGCCGTAAGGTCTTCCTGCCGAGCCTCGCCTTACGATGGGCGGCTGCGTCATTATAAGGCCAACATATTCCTTCCATCCGCCGGCTGCAATTCTTCGTCAGTGGCTGGGTTGCGATGCAAACGCCTCGACTTGGCGTTGGTATGCTTTCTGTCTTTGCCTCCAACAGGCGATCGTCGCGGCGTATGGATCACCGATAAGGCAGCGTTCTTGGCCCAATTCGTCATCTTGAGGAAGCGCGGCGCGCCGACCCCCGATGGCATACGATGACAGCGGAATTGTTGTTTGAAATTTGAATCCGAACTTTCCCGTCGTCCACACGGCCTAGCGGGCGCAACGAGTTCCAAGGCGCTCTCCCGTGTGCTGGGAACGGTGGTTGGCGCAATCGTCAGCGTCATCCTAGTCCCCAATCTCGTCAATGCCCCCGAATTGCTCTGCCTGGTCGTTGCACTCTGGGTCGGCCTTTGTCTGTATTTGTCGCTGCTCGAGCGCAGCCCGCGCAGCTATGCCTTCATGCTTGCCGGATACACGGTAGCGCTGATCGGCTTTCCCGCCGTCTCGGACCCCGGCAGCATCTTCGACACTGCGCTCGCGCGCGTCGAGGAGATCACGCTCGGCATCATCTGCGCGACCCTGGTGTCGACAATCGTATTCCCGCGCAGCGTCGCCCCCGCCGTCGCTGCCCGCGTCAACAATTGGCTGTCCGACGCAAGCCGGCTCAGCCAGGATGTTCTCTCCGCCCGTGGCGCCGAGCGGGTCCATCGGGCGCAACGCTTGCGGCTGGCGACCGACGCCGTCGAAATCGACGCGCTCGCTGGTCACCTGGCCTATGACCGCTTCGCGGACGCAAATGCCGTCAGCGGATTGCAGGCGCTTCGCCTGCACATGCTGATGCTGCTGCCGCTCCTGTCCTCGATCACCGATCGGATCGCAGCACTTGGCGGCCGGTTGGGCGAATGCTCGCCGCAATTGCCGCGGCTGCTTGATGATCTCGGGCGCTGGCTCGCGGCTGACGCCGGCGAACGGCAACCGGCCGATGTGCTGCGCGCCGCGATCATGTCACTGCGGCCGAAGCTCGATGCCCATTCGTCTTGGGATCAGGTCACGGCGGCGAACCTGCTGATACGCCTGCGCGAGCTCGTCGATGTCTCGGATGATTTCCGGGTGCTCAACCGCGCCATTGCCGTTGGCAAGGACGTCTCCGGCCTTCGGCTGGCATTCCTTCCTGAGGCCAGCATTGCTCCGGCGCGACACCGCGACCACGGCTTGGCACTATGGTCGGGGGCTGGCGCGGCTTTCGCGATCCTGGTCTGCTGTGCCTTCTGGATCGGGACAGGCTGGGTGGACGGCGCATCGGCCCCGATGATGGCGGCCATAGGCTGTTCCTTCTTCGCCGCGCAAGATCATCCCGCGCCCAGTATTCGCAGCTTCGCATGGTGGTCACTGGCCTCGGTCGCGGTCGTCGCCATTTATTTGTTCGCCATCATTCCGGCAATCTCCACGGTCGAGGTGCTGATTGCGGCCCTGGCGCCGTCCTTCATCCTGTTCGGCGTTCTGATCGCGCGGCCCCGGACCAACTTCATTGGCATGGCGCTGGCAGCCAATTCGGCCACCTTGCTGGCGCTGCAGTCGACTTACGACGCAGACTCTGCGAGCTTTACAAATGCCGCCATCGCATTGCTGCTGGGAATGGCGGCGGCTGCGGTCATTACCAGGCTGGCGCGGTCGGTCGGAGCCGAGTGGGTCGCGCGGCGCCTGATGAAAACCAGCTGGGCGACGCTAGCACTCACGGCAGAGCGGCGCGGCAAGAACGACCGGGCACGCTTCGCCGGGCTGATGCTGGATCGCCTCGGCCTGTTGGTCCAGCGCTTCGCCGTGATTCCCGAGGTCGATCGCCGCGACGTCGACGGTCTGACCCAGCTCCGGGTCGGCCTCAACATCATCGATCTGCGCCGGGCCCGTCACAAGCTGACGCCGGCGACGCTCAGTGCAATCGACGACATGCTGGACCAGCTTGCGCTAGCGTGTCGCGAACACGTCTCGGGCCCGCTGCCGCCTGAACTGCTCAGGCTGATCGATGTTGCGCTCGCCGAGGCGCTCAACGAGCCCGAAGGCGGTGCCAGAGATGATGCGCTGATCGGCTTGATCGGCATCCGGCGCGGGCTGTTTCCGGACGTCTTGGCCTACCAGCCTCAATCACCTGATCCACGGAATCTAGCGGCATGAGATATGAGATCGATATCTATGGCGTGCTCGCGCCCGCGCTTCTGCTGTGGCTGATCATTGCCTATGCGTTGAGCGCCCTGCTGCGCAAGACCCTGCGCAAGACCGGACTTTACCGGCTGGTCTGGCATCCCGCGTTGTTCGACCTGGCCCTGTTCGTCTGCCTTTTGGGAGGCGTCGTCTATTTGTCTTCGGAGTATCTGTCGTGAAGAGATTTTTCTTCGTGCTTGGCCGTCTTGCGCTGACGGGTATCGCTGTCGCAGCGGCTGTGAATGTCGCGATCCATCTGTGGGACTACTACGTGGAGGCACCATGGACGCGAGACGGGCGGGTGCGCGCCGATGTCGTCCAGGTCACGCCTGACGTTTCGGGTTTGGTCACGGACGTCCTGGTGCAGGACAACCAGAAAGTCCATCGCGGCGACGTCCTCTTTCGCATCGACCGCGCCCGCTTCGCGCTCGCCTTGCAGCAGGCCGATGCCGTCGTCGCAAGCCGTCGCGCTGCCCTCGATCAGGCAAATAGCGATTTGAAGCGCTATCGCACGCTGACCACTGATGCCGTCTCCCAGCAGAAGCAGGAGCAGGTGCTGGCGACGCAGCAGCAAGCCCAGGCCGGCTACGACCAGGCGGTGGCCGATCGCGACCTTGCCCAACTCAATCTCGACCGCAGCGAAGTGCACGCATCGGTCAACGGCACGATCTCGAACATGAACCTGCGTCCCGGCACCTATGTGATGGCGGGCAAAGGGGTGATGGCGCTGGTGGATACCGACACGCTCCGCGTCGAGGGTTATTTCGAGGAAACGAAGCTGCCACGCATCCATGTCGGCGATGCTGTCAGGATCCGCCTGATGGGCGACAAGGGGCGCCTGACCGGACATGTGGAAAGCATTGCTGCCGGCATAGAAGATCGTGACCGGGCCGAGGGGACAAGCCTTCTTGCCAACGTCAACCCGACCTTCAACTGGGTTCGTCTGGCGCAACGTGTCCCCGTGCGCATCGCTCTCGACCAAGGAGCGGGCCAGGCCGAACTCGTCGCCGGCCGCACGGCGACGGTCGAGATCGTCGGGTCGACCAACAACGGGCTATCGAGGCGTGCCGACGCTGCTCGCTAGAGCATGTCCTCACAAGCGGTGCTATGGATTGCTTCGCTTCGCTCCCGAAGCGGCGCGCGGCAACGCCGCCGCCGAGATTATTGAGAGCAGGGGCTTTCCCACTGGCATCGACAGCGAGAAGCTAGTAAGCGTGCGCCATGTTCTACGCGACGCGATGCCGGACGAGCCGCTTTATGGCGGGCTTGCCTGCGCTGGACCGCCCCGACCGGCTGCGAGCCGAGTCAGGTGAGCGGTACTCGTCGACCAACCTCGCGACTGCTTGAGAAAGATGAACATCCCAGCTCGCCTTACGCTTTGTGTCGCCCTGCTTGCCACGCTTGAATGCGCTCCGGCGACAGCCAAAACGATTCAGCAACAGTTGCTGTCTTTGGACCCGCAAACACGTATCGAACAGCGCTGCAATGGACGGGCAGCGGGTTTGATTGGACGGGAGCACAGTGCTTTCAAGCCGGATGAGGTCGTTGCTTATGCGTTTGCCGAGCCCGTGCTGAAAGGAAATGCGCTCCAAGCGTCTGGAGCGGCCATCCGAAGTCGGGGACATTGGTACCATCTTTCCTACGCGTGTCGCGTCACGTCGGACGGGCTCGGCATCGAGACTTTCAGCTACAAATTGGGGGCAGAGGTTCCTCGTGCGATATGGGCCGAACACTATCTCGTCCCGTAGCTAACCGACCAAAGGCGAAGGAGATCACAAGCGGCAGGAGTCTTTGTGGGTGCTTGTTGCGGGATAGATCAGATCATGATCCGATTCCGTCCAATCGGATCATGATTTGGCGCCGCGCCAAGGATGGTGGGTTACGCCTTGTGGTTTCGCCTGCGCTATTTCGTCAGCATCGCTCCGGTTTCCGGATGCTGCAGCCATCCCAGCACCGCGTCGTGGAATCGTGCGGGTGCCTGGATTTGTGGGGCGTGGCCGAGGTCGGGGAATTCGATCAGTTGCGCGTGCGGGAAACGCTTCGCCGCCTCCTTGCCGAGCACGGGATAGTTGCCGAGCTTGGGGCGAATGTCCGGCGGCGCGAGGTCCTTGCCGATGGCGGTGGTGTCCTTGTCGCCGATCAGGAGCAGCACTGGCGTGGTGATGCGCTCGAATTCGTAGAACACCGGCTGGGTCGCGATCATGTCATAGAGCCGCGCCGAGCTCGAGGCCACGGTCTCGCGCCCGGGACCGCGATATAGGCCGGCCAGCATCTGCACCCAGGGTTCGTATGACGCGTCCCAGGCGTTGGCATAGTAGGTCGCGCGCTCGTAGGCGCGAATGGTGTCGGCGGTCACGCGCTTCTCGCGCTCGTTCCAGCCGTCGAGGCTGAGCCACGGCACGCCCTTGGCCGCCCAGTCCTCCAGGCCGATCGGATCGACCAGCACGAGCTGATCGACGGCCGCCGGATACATCAGCGCATAGCGCATCGCGAGCATGCCGCCGGTCGAATGGCCCATGATCACCGAACGCTCGATGCCGAGTGACGCCAATAGCGCGCGGGTGTTGCCGGCGAGCTGCTGGAATGTGAATTGATAGCGCTCAGGCTTGCTGGATTTGCAGAACCCGATCTGATCTGGCGCGATCACCCGATAGCCGGCCGCCGTCAGCGCCTTGATCGAGCCTTCCCAGGTGGCGGCGCAGAAATTCTTCCCATGCAGCACCACGACGGTGCGGCCGTTCGGGTTCGACGGCTTCACGTCGAGATAGGCCATCTCCAGTTCCTGGCCTTGCGAAGAGAATCGATAGCGCTCCACCGGGAAGGGGTATTCGAAGCCCTGCAGCTCCGGTCCATAGGCCGGCCCGCCATCGGCAGCGGAGGCCGGTGAACTCAGGCTCAGAGCGGTGGTCAATGCGAGACCGAACAGGGTGGCAAAACGGATCATCGGGCAATCCTGCAGAATTGAAGCGCTAGGCGTCCTCGGACTAACGCAGCACTGTGACGCTATCCAGAAGGCCTGCGATGATTTGTTTGTGATCGATCGGGAGATCGGCCAGCTCACCTGCTGCCAACGCACCGTCATTCCGGGGCGCGCGAAGCGCGAGCCCGGAATCCATTCATCCGCGGTCGCAAGCGGTGAAATGGATTCCGGGCTCGTCCTTCGGACGCCCCGGAATGACAGCGTGTGTTGAGGCGCGAGCTGCGACAAATCAACCCGACGGGCAAATCACCAAAAGTCTGTCCAGTGCTTCGCGCAAAAATAAATCGCTTAACCCGTCGGGCAAATCAGTGATTTAACTCCGCGCGTCTCACCCGAACGAGGGGCGGGTCGCGATCGTCACGAACGTTGCGGTGAGATGCGGTGGATGAGGGTGTCGCGACTGACGAGCGTGACATCAGCGGACGGCGAAGTCGAGTGGTCCTGGCGCCCCGACGCTGGCGCTAAGTTTTTCGCGCGAACAAGTTCGCGCGAGAGATGACGGTGGCAAGAAA
>NZ_JBEGDB010000657.1:0-780 GCF_043638955.1 Bradyrhizobium sp. 31Argb
CGAAACTACTTCGCCGTCGTCGCCATTGCCGCCACTCTGCTCTGGATAAGGTAACTGTCCACACGGCCTAGTTCGACCGCATCGACATTCGCAGCGACATCGATGAATTTGAGAAAGGCGCCGAAGGCAGCTAGCACGGCCCCGAGCGCCACAGGCGTGCCGGCAACCGCGAGCCACGGCAGGATGAGCGCAATCCCGAACCAGCCGATCCGGATGATTGATTTGCTGCCGTAGCGCGCTCAACAGCCTGATCAGAAGCATCGAGATGACTGAGCTGATTCCCAGACAGAGCAGCAGAAAACCGAGGACTTCGTTATCGACAACCAGCCGCTCCTTCGCGAACGGCACCAGCGGCGCCTAGCCCGCAATGCCGAAACCGGCGACAAAGAATGCAAGGCGCGTCATGATCCGGCTGGCCAGACGACCGACGGACACCATCGGGAAAGCCCGGAGGAAGAGTGTGGTTTCCTGTTCGCACACGCTAATGACATCGCGGCGCAGCGAGAGCGGCTGCGATCGCAGTTGCAGCCCCTCCAACATGGTGTTTCATTCCCCTCACAACACGTTGGCGGGGCGGCCGGACGCAATGGAGGACGTGCGGAGTCCGTCCCTACAGCGCCCCCCGCCTCCGAGCGGTGATGCTGCCCCAAGTGGCGTGCCGACATTGAAAGTTGGAGGTTCTACAGTCGCTTCGTACCGGGTGTGTGAAATGGACCCCGATTGTGGGACCACGTGCTTAGTTGGAAGGGGCTGCTCCGTTTGATAGACGGAGCGCATGAT
>NZ_JBEGDB010000658.1:0-771 GCF_043638955.1 Bradyrhizobium sp. 31Argb
CTGCCACCCGAAAACTTGCCGATCCTCGAATGGCTCGGTATCAAAACGTCAAAATCACTGTGATGAACCACTAGGGGCGCCGAGAGCTTTGTGTGGTCTCAGGCAGGGGAGTCATGCGGGACGCCTCTTCCAACAATATCTCCCGCATCCAGATGCATGCCGGATCATTGTTGTGAAAAGCGGGCCATTGAACGGCCTCGGTAAATGCGGGAAGTGACCGCGGAAGTGCGACGATCTGCAGGGGCATCGTCTGCGCGAAATGCTCAACCAGCCTTGAGGGCATCGTAGCTATGCGCCCCGTGTCCAATAGTACAGGCGGGATCATGCTAAAGCTCTGCACGACGACCTCAATGCGTCTCTTGACACCATGCTCAAGTAAGAACCATTCCGCGATGGAGGGCCTTCGCGCACGCCCGAACTTCACTGCGACATGCCCCATTGACATGTATTTGTCGAATGCAAGCTGCGGTGGCAGCCGTTTATTCGTGTGGCAGCCTACGCACACGAGCCGCTCCTCGAACAATGCCGCTTTAGGATGCGCGCTCGACATGAACAATTCTGGCAAGATAAGAAAATCGACTTCACCCCGCCGGAGAAGCTCATCGGTCTCATCGGCGAGTGGCAACAATTCGAAAGTGACGGCGGGAGCTTCTCGTGCGACTCAGCCGAGGAACTCCATGCGGCGGCGGCGCTCTCAATCTTGTGCTCGCGCAGGAAGCGCCAGACATATTGAACGTCGACGTCGCCCAGCGCCTCCGCCAGCAGGGGGCC
>NZ_JBEGDB010000659.1:0-771 GCF_043638955.1 Bradyrhizobium sp. 31Argb
CCTCCTAAAAGAAAGCCTTGAATCACGTTCAATCTGATTTGAGAATCCCAAGAGTCCACACGGCCTAGAGCGTTTTCCAGCGAAGTGGAAACCGGTTCGCGTGAAGAAAACGCGTCAAAACAAGAATCTCGAGCTTCGGCTCTGATTCAATCAGAACCGAAAATGCTCTAGGCACAAGAAATCAAGAACACCGCATCATCCGGTTTGTTCCTGCCTCGCCGCCTACGCATTTTCTTGATTTGAATCGTTCTAGCGCCCGGTTCACACTCGCAGCGAGATCCAGTTGTGGAACTGGATCAAAATGGGGACTGCGATGGCTAACCTCACAATCAACGGCAAGAAAATCGAAGTCGATGTCGAGCCGGATACGCCGCTGCTCTGGGCGATTCGCGAAAACATTGGACTGACCGGCACCAAATATGGCTGCGGCATCGCGCAATGCGGCGCCTGCACCGTTCATGTCGACGGCGTGGCGATGCGCTCCTGCGGCGTGCTCGTCAGCGAAGCTGATGGCAAGGAAATCACGACCATCGAGGGCCTTGCCGCTGATGGCAAGCTGCACAAGGTGCAGCTTGCCTGGATCGAGCACGACGTGCCGCAATGCGGCTATTGCCAGACCGGCATGATCATGGCGGTGGCGGCGCTGTTGAAGGACAATCCGAAGCCAACCGACCAGGACATCGACGAAGCCATCACGCATTGCCTCACCAAGGATGTTACCGGAGAACTGACCGTCAGGATTGGGGCGGCGATACCGAATCGGATCGGTGT